>CAXBKI010000511.1:0-2768 GCA_963975955.1 uncultured Devosia sp. | reverse complement strand
TTGCCTTTGTTTTGCCTCTATTGGGCGTCTCCGGCGTCGCCCTCACCCCGGCGCGGGCACAGTCTGTAGTGACCCTGATCGTTACCGATCCGTTCACCGGCATTGCCATCGGCGGCATGGATGCGGTCAGCTATTTCACCGAGCCGGCCCCGCTGCGCGGCAGGTCCGAATATGAATTCATCTGGAAGAACGTTCCCTGGTATTTTGCCACGGCCGCCAATCGCGATATCTTTGCCAGCGCACCCGAGATCTACGCCCCCCAGTTTGGCGGCCATGACGTCACCGGCGTGTCGCGCGGTTTCATCTCGGACAGCGATGCGTCCATTTACGCCGTCTTCAAGCAGCGCCTTTATCTCTTCTATTCGGCCGCCAACCGCGAAGCTTTCCTGCTCTCGCCCGATGCGGCCGGGCGAACGGCCGAGGAAAAATGGCCCGAGCTGTCGAAAAATCTATCGATCAACTGAACTTCTTGCGGCGCACCCATTGTCGCGCGCAATTTGGGGTCCACTTTTAACCACCACGCTCTAATGTCTGCAAAAGTGATTCTTTGCCGATATTCCCGCGCTACGGAGACAGCAGCATGGCCGACATCATCGACCTTAAGGCAACCGATCTCGCGGCGATGCTTTGCAGCCGCGTCTGCCACGATCTGATCAACCCCATCGGCGCGATCGGCAATGGCCTGGAAGTCCTGGGCGACCCCGCCCAGACCGAGATGGCCGAGGGCGCGCGCGACCTGATCGCCAGCGCCGCCCGCCAGAGCCGCGCCAAGCTCGAATTTGCCCGCCTTGCCTATGGCGCCTCCTCGACCTCGGGGACCGACATCGACACCCGCGAATGCGAACGTGTGGCCCGCATCCTGTTTGAGATCGAAAAGGCCGATCTGGAGTGGAACGTCCCCCTGATCCTCTTGCCCAAGCACAAGGCCAAGCTGTTCATGAACATGCTGCTGATTGCGGCCATGTCCGTGCCCCGCGGCGGCCAGGTCACCGCCTCGATCAGTGGCGAGGCCGGCAATGAGAAGTTCGAGTTCACCTCGCGCAGCGATCCGGAAAAGCGCCAGAAGACTCTGATCCCCTCGGGCGCGGTGGGCCTGCTGGCCGGCACGCCCGAGGAAGGTTTCGTCGATGCGCGGGGCATTCAGCCATTTTATACCGGCATCCTGGCACGCATGACCGATATGGAAATCTCGATCGGCATCGAGGATGCGGTGTTCATTTTCAACGCCGTTCCCAAGCCGGCCGCCGAGGCGGCGTGAACGGTCAGCATGATGCTAACCAATTGCTAGGAACTGCTGCGTCACAATGAATGTGGTGTTAGTCGCCCCGGAGCCATTTTCGACATGAAGTCCTGCCTGATCGTCGATGACTCGACCGTCGTGCGCAAAGTGGCGCGCCGCATTCTCGAGAACATGGACTACATCGTCGATGAGGCGGAAGACGGCCAGGAAGCCTTCGACAAATGTCGGGCTGAAATGCCCGACGCCATCCTGCTCGACTGGAACATGCCCATCCTCACCGGGCTGGAATTCCTAAAGCTGCTAAGGGGTTACGTCGGCGGCGAGAAGCCGCACGTCGTCTATTGCACGGTCGAAAATGACATCGGCGCCATCGCGCTGGCACTCAAGGCCGGCGCCAGCGACTACATGATGAAGCCCTTCGACCGCGCCATTCTCGAAGCCAAATTCGACCTCGAACAGGCCGCCTAGCCCCGCGCCGCCGCCACCCTGGCGCGTTCGAGCATATAGTCCCGCTCCCGCCCATTGCGCGTCGCCGCCGCCGCCCGCCGAAACTCCGCCGCCGCCTCCTCATACCGCTCCAGCCGGTTCAGCAGGTCGCCCCGCACCCCGAACAGCAGATGGTAATCCTTGAGGGATGGATCATCCTTGATCGCGTCAATAAGGGCCAGGCCCTCTGCCGGTCCCGTCGCCATCGATACCGCCACGGCCCGGTTGAGCTCAACCACGGCCGATGGGGTCTGCCGTCCAAGCACCTGGTAGAGCTCGGCAATTTGCGCCCAGTCGGTATCTTCCGCCTTGCGCGCTCGGGCATGGCAGGCGGCAATTGCGGCCTGCAGGGCATAGGGGCCTTCGGCGCCGCCCAGCGCCAGCGCCCGCTCCAGTGCCGCCAGGCCGCGCCCGATCAGCAGCCAGTCCCATTGCGACCGGTCCTGGTCCAGCAGCAACACCATCTCTCCCGAGCGGCTGGTGCGGGCCTTCAGCCGGGACGCCTGGATTTCCATCAGCGCCACCAGGGCATGGACCTCAGGCTCCTCCGGCGTCAGCCGCGCCAGGATCCGCCCCAGGCGCATAGCCTCCTCGCACAGCTGCGGCCGCATCCAGTCCTGACCTGCGGTCGCCGAATAACCCTCGTTGAAGATCAGATAGAGCACGCCCAGAACCGAACCGAGCCGGGCCGCCCGCTCCGACCCGCGCGGCACCTCAAACGGGATTTTTGCGGCGGCAATGGTCTTCTTGGCACGCACGATGCGCTGCCCGATCGTCGGCTCGGCCACCAGAAAGGCCCGCGCGATCTCCTCTGTCGTCAACCCGCCCCCCAGCCGCAAGGTCAGGGCAATCCGCGCCTCGGCCGACAGCACCGGATGGCAGGCCGTGAACATCATGCGCAGCAGGTCGTCGCCGACATCGTCGTCGAGCGCGTCATGCAGGCTCTCGACGACATCGGGCGTGTCCCTTTCGATGTCCCGGCCGATCTCACCCAGTTTTGCCGAGGCCATGCTGGCGTGGCGGAAATGGTCGATGGCCCGGC
>CAXBKI010000510.1:0-2772 GCA_963975955.1 uncultured Devosia sp. | reverse complement strand
ATCGAGGGCGTGTAGAAATCGCATTGATCAGGAACATCGACCACATTGAGCGGAATATTGCGCGCCCGGGCCGTCACCTTGGCCAGTTCGGCATCGGCGCCCGCTTCGGCCACAAATACCAGCGCAACACCGTCAAGATCGGCTGCCTCAAAGCCGCGCTCGACGACCTCTACGGCAAAGCCGCTGAAATCGGCTTCAACCTGCCGGCTAATGACCCGAACCTCGGCCGAGGTCTTGCAGACCAGCCTGACCTTGTTGAGCGCTTCCTCGCCACCGCCGACAATGACGATGCGTTGGCCGCGAACCTTGAAGCTCAATGGAAATGTATTGAGACGCGCCATGGGAACCCTGCTGCTAGCATCCGCTAAAATACGCGAATCCGGGCACTTGCAGCAAGGCGTGCTTCGTCAATCGCTTCTATATTTCCCGTGGCGGGCCGTCGGTGGAATGGCACGATTGCTTCTGCCGCCGCCCCGCTAAATGAATCTGCCTGAGCAGCTCCAAGCGCAAATTTTGCTCAGCCTTCACGCGCGCAAAAGCCGCCGCATGCTATCCCTGACGCCCCGGCACATGCACGACCAGGCCATCCAGCTCGTCCTTGACCTTGATCTGGCAGCTCAAGCGGCTGGCCGTCTTCACGTCGAAGGCAAAGTCCAGCATGTCTTCTTCCATCATCGAGGGACCACCCACCGTTTCGGTCCAGGCGTCATCGACATAGACGTGGCAGGTGGCACAGGTGCAGGCGCCGCCGCATTCGGCGACGATGCCGGGCACGCCGTTCATGATGGCGGTCTCCATCACGGTGGAGCCGTTCTGGCCCTCGGTGTCGATGCGGGCGCCGTCCGGCTGGACAAAGGTGATCTTGGTCATGGGTCTCACGGGTCTGGACTGGTATCTGCCGATATAGGCGATGAGGCGGCATTTAGGAAGGCAGGGGCCCGGTGATCGTAGCGGGGTTCGCCGGCATCGCGTTAGGGGTGGGGGCATGGGGGCATCGGGGCACGACCTCGTCCTTCGACAAGCTCAGGATGAGGTCTGATGAGGGGTTTGGGAGTGGCGGGCCATTGTTGCGGCAATAACCGGCCCCACAGAGACCTCATGGTGAGCCTGTCGAACCACGAGGTCGGGATCACAACCGCTGCCACGACCTCGTCCTTCGACAAGCTCAGGATGAGGTCTACTGGCGCCTCACAGCCCCAATAGACCCTCGAGGTAATGCTGCTCGATGCCGAACATGGTCTTGAGGTCGGCGATCTGCCTGAGAATAGCCTCGCGATCCCGGCCGACCCTTCCATCCTTTTCGCCAACGACAAGATTGTTCTTGGGCGTGTGGACGTCCGAGACGAACTCGAAAACCCTGGTCCTGTAGCCGCTGAGTTCGAGCAGCAGCGCCCGAAGGGTATCGGTGACCATCTCGGCCTGCCGCTCGACGAAGATGCCGTGGCGCAGCAGGGGCGCCAGTTCGGCACTGGCCGTTCCCGCTTCCATCTGGCGACGGATCTGCTTGTGGCAGCATGGGGCGACCGCGATCAGCGACGCACCCGCATCGATCCCCTTGAAGATGGCATCGTCGGTAGCCGTGTCGCAGGCATGCAGCGCAATGACGGCGTCGGCACCCGTGGCGTCGAAATCAAGGATAGTGCCGGGCTGAAAGCTGAGGCCTTCAAAGCCGGACGCCTGCGCCGTGGCATTGCCGTCGGCCACCAGCTGCTCCCGCAGCTCGACACCGACGATGCCCACGGCGCGCTTGGCGACATGGGCCTGGTAGTCATAGAGCGCGAAATCGAGATAGCCCTTGCCCGCACCCATGTCGATGATCAGCGGCCGCTCGGTCTGGATCGCCTGAATCAACGGCGCAAAGATCTCGACCATCTTGTTGATCTGACGGTATTTATCCTGCGCATCATTGCGTACCACACCATCCTTGCCGGCAATGCCCAGGGCCTTGAGCCAGGGCTTGTCACTACCATTGAGCGGCCGGTTCTTGGCGCGGTTATGATCGGTCGATGGCGCCTCGCGGCCCTCGACCTCGGTGCGCTTGAGCCGGATCTTGAGCCCGTTGCGCTCCAGGCTCATGTCAAACCCGGTCGTCGCCAGTTGCGCGCTGTTGAACTCGTCCTTGAGGCCCGTGCGCAGCAGCGCCAGCGCCTCTGGCTGGATGTAGTTCTTGATGATGTCGCGCGTCTTGTAGCGATAGGTGAAGGAGAACTTGTCGCCATCCTTGACCGTGATCTTCTTGATCTCGATGCCCTTCAGTTCGGGCTCGGCCCCGTGATAGCCGCCCAGCTTGAGCCGCACCAGCGAACCGCTGGCGAAGGCGGTCTTGGTTGCGCTCAAAAGCTCTTCGATGCGGTCGGGGCCGCTGCCGGGGGCGTTCAATGGCGTTCCTTGGTGGTAAGAAAGCGAATTTTCGGGAAATCCTGCTTGGCCCGATCGGCCCACCAGGCGTTCTGCGCCAGAAACACCGGCGCGCCGGTGCGGTCCTCGGCGATGTTCATCTTCTGCGCCGCGATGAACCGCTGCAGTTCCGCCGGATCATCGGATTCAATCCAGCGCGCCACTTCATAGTTCAGGCTCTCGAAGGTGATTGGCACGCCATATTCTCCGGCGACGCGCGAACTGAGCACTTCGAGCTGTAGCTGGCCGACGACGCCCACGATCCAGTCGGCGCCCACCATGCGGCGGAACACCTGGGTGACACCCTCTTCGGAGAGGTCCGACAGCGCCTTGGCCATCTGCTTGGTCTTCATGTGATCGACCAGCCGCACACGG
>CAXBKI010000509.1:0-2775 GCA_963975955.1 uncultured Devosia sp. | reverse complement strand
GAGCCAGAGGCCGCCCATTACCGTTGCAACCGCAGGCGCAGGCCGGGCGGCGTTTCGGCGCGGCCGAAATGCGTGTAGAAGCCGGAGATTTCCGCCACAAACCCTCAGAATCTGCATCAGTCCGGCTATAGTGATTTCCTGATTCGTTCTCTTTGGAATGCCCCCCGATGGCCGACACCGATACCCTTCCGCCTGCCGACGACCAGCGCGTCGTCGATCTCAAGCAGGCGCTTGAGGAGCGGTACCTTTCCTACGCCCTCTCCACCATCACCCAGCGTGCCCTGCCGGACGCCCGCGACGGCCTCAAGCCGGTGCACCGCCGCATCATCCATGCCATGCGCCTGCTCAAGCTCGATCCGGGGCAGGGCTACAAGAAATCGGCCCGTATCGTCGGTGACGTGATCGGTAAATTCCATCCCCATGGCGACCAGTCGATCTACGATGCGCTGGTCCGCCTGGCGCAGGATTTTGCGCTGCGCTATCCGCTCGTCGATGGTCAGGGCAATTTCGGCAATATCGACGGCGATAGCGCTGCGGCGATGCGTTACACCGAAAGCCGCATGACCGATGTGGCCATGCGCCTGCTCGAGGGCATCACCGAGAACGCCATCGACTTCAAACCCACCTATGACGGCGAGGACGAAGAGCCTGTCGTCATGCCGTCCAACTTCCCCAACCTGCTGGCCAACGGTTCCACCGGTATCGCCGTGGGCATGGCCACCTCGATCCCGCCGCACAACGTCTACGAGCTGTGCCAGGCCGCGCTCCACCTTATCAATGTAAATCCAGATGCTTCGGCGGAGGACCTGACTCAATTTGTGAAGGGTCCCGACTTTCCCACCGGCGGCATCATGGTGGAATCGGCGTCCTCGATCGCCCAGTCCTATGCTACTGGCCGCGGCGCATTCCGTGTCCGTGCCAAGTGGAATATCGAGGAGACCGGTCGCGGCTCCTATCTGATCGTCATCACCGAGATCCCCTATGGCATCCAGAAGTCCCGGCTGGTCGAGAAGATCGCCGAACTGCTGCTGGCCAAGAAGCTGCCGCTGCTCAAGGATGTCCGGGATGAAAGCTCGGATGACATTCGCCTCGTTCTGGAGCCGCGCGCGCGCACCGTCGACGCTGTGATCCTGATGGAGCACATGTTCAAGACCAGCGACCTCGAGACGCGGTTCCCGCTCAATCTCAACGTGCTCGACAAGGGCGCCATCCCCAAGGTGATGAGCCTGCCGCAGGCCCTCAAGGCCTGGCTTGAGCATCGCAAGGAAGTGCTGGTCCGCCGTTCGCACTACCGCCTCGGCCAGATTGCCCACCGGCTCGAAGTGCTCGGTGGCTATATCATCGCCTACCTCAATCTTGATGAGGTCATCCGCATCATCCGCGAGGAGGATGACGCCAAGGCGTCGCTGATGAGCACTTTCGAGCTCAGCGATGTCCAGGCCGAAGCCATTCTCAACATGCGCCTGCGGTCCTTGCGCAAGCTCGAGGAGATCGAGCTGCGCAAGGAGCACGACGATCTGACCAGGGAGCAGGGGCAGATCGAGGGCCTGCTGGCGTCCGAAAAGCGGCAGTGGACCGCGATCAGCAAGGAAATCGAGGCCCTCAAAAAGGCCTATCCGCTCCTCGAGGCCGATGGCGTCACGCCCCATCCGCTCGGCGCCCGCCGAACCGTGCTGATGGACGCGCCCAATGCTGATCTGTCCGAGGTTACCGAAGCCTTCATCGAGCGCGAGCCGATCACGGTCATTCTCTCCGAGAAAGGCTGGATCCGCGCGCCCAAGGGGCATACCGACGATATCGATGACAAGGGCTTCAAGGCCGGTGACCGGCTCAAGCTGTCCATCAAGTGCGAGACCACTGACAAGCTGCTGATGGTGACCACCGGGGGCAAGGTCTACACCCTGGGTGGCGACAAGCTCCCCAGCGGTCGCGGTCAGGGCGAGCCGGTGCGCATCATGGTCGATATGGAAGAGGGCCAGGATATCGTCGATATCTTTGTCTACAAGGCTGGCCAGAAGCGGATCGTCGCGTCCACGGCCGGCTACGGTTTCATCGTCTCGGAAGACGAAATGATCGCCAATACCCGCAAGGGCAAGCAGATCCTCAATGTCACCGCGCCGGTCGAAGCGCGCCTGATGGTGCCCGTTGCCGGTGACCGCGTCGCCATCATCGGCGAAAACCGCAAGCTGCTGGTCTTCCCGCTCAGCCAGCTGGCGGAAATGAGCCGCGGCAAGGGCGTGCGTCTGCAGCGCTACAAGGATGGCGGCGTTTCCGACATCAAGACCTTCTACGCGGCCGATGGCCTGACCTGGACCGACAGTTCGGGGCGCACCTTTACCAAGCCGATGGAAGAGCTGACCGCCTGGATTGCCGACCGCGCCACCGCGGGTCGTCAGCCGCCCAATGGCTTCCCCCGCAACAACAGGTTTGTCGGATGATCCGTCACTGCGTCTTCGTCAGGTTCCGCGCCGAGGTGAGTGCCGCCGAGCGCGCCGGCATTTATGCCGGTCTCGAGGCACTGGTCGGCCGGATCGATGGTCTGCTGCGCGCCGATTTCGGCCCCAACATCTCGCCTGAAGGGGTGTCGCAGGGGTTCAATGATGGCTTCATCATGGATCTCGCCGACGAGGCTGCCCGTGACCGCTACCTGGTCGATCCGGCCCACAAGGCCGCTGGCGCGCGCCTCGTCGCCGCGCTCGAAGGCGGCCGGGACGGCATCATGGTGTTTGATCTGCACGTCGGCCGGCCCACGGCGAGCGATCACCTGCCCGTGGT
>CAXBKI010000508.1:0-2776 GCA_963975955.1 uncultured Devosia sp. | reverse complement strand
GTTGCGAGGCTATGTTATGGTCTTCGACATAGGCATAGAGCCGGCGAAAACCCTTTGCCCCGAAAAGATGGCCGAACAGGGCTCTTGCTGCTTCATACGCATAGCCCTGGCCACCGAATTGCGGATTGAGGTTCCAGCCGACCGAGGCGGTCGCGTCTTCCTCATCGTCGCCGCCCGCGCCGAACAGGTCGCCAATGACCTGGCCGGTCTGTTTCAGGCATATGGCCACACTACCCTCGTCGCGGGCGCGTTTGCCGACTTCGATTTCCGCTTCAGCCAGGTTTGACAGCCTGAGCGAGAGGAAGCAGGTGGCGGTAGGCGCGCGCAGATAGGCCAGCAGGTCGGCGGCATCGCCTTCCCGGAAAGGCCTCAGGATCAGGCGCTCGGTCTCGATAATCTGCATTTGTGCCGTTCTCCCAAGGTCGGTCAAGGCGTTGCACGCGAAGGCTTGTGATACTTGGCCAGGGTAAAGAACACCACGACCGCCAGAACCGCGATCACGCCGGCGGCCGTCGTCAGGAGCACTGCGTGCGCCTGGGTGAAGGCGAGCTTTCCTGCCTCGATCAACGCCTGTGCCTGCCCGCCGGCGATCTGGCCCGCGACGATATAGGTGTCGCCGATCGATCTGGGTGCCTGCTCGGCCAGATCCTGCGGCAAGCCGGAGGGGAGGTCGATGGCGCGGCTGAACACGGCCGAGGTGAAGACGCCGAACAGGGTGATCCCCAGGCCGGTGCCAAGCTCGTAGCCCGTCGCCTCCAGCGACCCCGCCGCGCCGCCCTTGCTCGCGTCTACGGAGCCCATAATGGCGATCGACGAGGAGGTCAGGCCGATGCTGAGCGTGAGCCCGAGAATCGCAAGCGCCACCGGCACAATCAGGCCCGGTTCGTGGAAATCACTTTGCGCCAGGACAGCCAGCGTGGCCGCCGAGAGCGCCAGCGACAGCGTGGCGACCAGCCGCAATCCAAACCGGTTGGACAGGTGACCGGCGACCGGGCCGCCAATGGCTGACGCCGCCATGATGGGGATCAAGAAGATGCCGGCCTGCAGCGGCGTCTTGCCCAGCACATATTGCAGTTCCTGGGCCAGTGTCAGTTCAACGCCGGCCAGTGCGCCCGCGGCGACGACAGCCATGATCAGTCCGGCGACGATGGCGGGATGAGACAGCAGCGACAGGTCCAGCATCGGCTCGCTCGAACGCAATTGCCTGCGCACGAACAGCGTCAGGGCGGCAGTGCCCAAGGCAATGATGAGGACGATGATGGGCAGCGACTGCTTGCCGCCGAATCCGGCCTTGATGCCATAGACAAGTGAAATCATGCCGACGATCAGCAGCAGCGCCTGGCCGATGGGCCATTTTCCGGGCGTCGTCTTTTCGATGCGCGGGAGCAGGAAATAGCAGGCCGGGGCGACCACCAGCATGACCGGCACATTGATCAGGAATACCGAGCCCCACCAGAAGTGCTCCAGCAAAGCGCCACCGGCGAGCGGTCCGATCGCGGCGCCGGCGGAGCCGACCATGCCCCAGAGGCCGAGCGCCATGGCGCGCTCGCGCTCATCTTCGAAGGTCTTGCGGATAAGGCCCAGCACGCACGGCATGATCATCGAGCCGCCCAAGGCCAGCAGCACGCGGGCCGCAATCAGCATGGCCGGACTTTGGGCAAAGGCGGCCCATGCCGAAGCCAGGGCGAAAGTGCCAAGGCCGATGAGCAGGATCCTGCGGTTGCCAACCCGGTCGGCGAGCGTGCCCATCGGCACCAGCAGCCCCGCCATCAGCAGCGGATAGATGTCGATGATCCACAGCACCTCGGTGCCCGACGCATTCAGCGATTGCGTCAGCGTCGGAATGGCGACATGCAGTATTGTCATGTCGAGGACGACGGGAAGGAAGGCCAGCATGACGGCCACGAGGACGAGCCAGCGGTTGGCCGGGAAAGAAGCGGACGTCATCACTCACCTGTACAAAGATTACGCCCGCCGATATAAATACATACGTATGGATTGCAATAGCGATCGGTGACGAAGGAGCCGCGATTTGGGCAGGAAGCCGACAATTACGCGTGAGGGATTGCTCGAAATTGCCGAAGGGATCGTTCGCAGCGAGGGCGCGTCCGGCCTGACGATCGATGCCCTGGCCAAGGCCGCCTCTGTCTCCAAAGGCGGCGTCCAGTATTCATTCTCGTCCAAAGACGATCTGGTCCAGGCGCTGATCGAGAGATGGACGCGGCAGTTCGATGACCTGCTCGGTGAAATCGACGACATGTCGCCGGCCGAACTCATCGGCAAATATATCGCGATCATGCGCGGTTCCCATGCCGCCATGAACGCCAAGATGGCCGGCCTGATGATCGCCTATATCCAGAACCCGCAAAACGTCATCGAAACCCGGGAATGGTATCGTGCCATGTTTAAGCGGCTGGGCGGCGACGCCCCCGACGCGCAGGCGGCCCGGGTGGCCCTGCTGGCAATCGAGGGCCTTTTCCTGCTGCGCATCACCGGCATAGATGAAGACGGCGAATGGTATGCCTTTCTCGACGATGTGGAGAGCGTCTTCGAGCGCCTGCTGGAAAAGCGTTGAGGCGGTCTGCAGCGCAGGGGTCCCGGCTCGCGAAAGACTGCGGCGGCGGGCGGGGCGCACCTGCGCGTGCCAAGCCTGATGACGTATTCAAGGAAAGGCGCGATGATGTGCCCTTTTGCCAGGGTAGGAAGAACACCATGCTGAAGCTGAGGCCGGTGGCCATCGATGACGAGAACGCGGTCAGGTCGGCGAACGCCGACA
>CAXBKI010000507.1:0-2778 GCA_963975955.1 uncultured Devosia sp. | reverse complement strand
AAGGCGGCATCGACCTCAAGAAGATCGCGCCAAAGGCGCGCGTCTACTGATGCGGCGCGCCCTGGCCATTGCTGTTGCCCTGGTGCTGAGCGGACCGGCCCAGGCCGCGGCGCCCACCGCCGCGCAGAAGGACGAGTTCTATGCCGTGTGCATGGGCATCGCCCAGAACGACACGCTGTGTGCCTGCAAGGCCGAGGCGGCCATGACGCTGATCGACGAGCGCTTCATGGGCGTGGTGATTGCCTCGATGAAGGGCAAGGCCCCGGCCAGCGGCGATTACGTGGCCTACAACACCTACGTCGCCAAATCCAACCAGGTCTGCAAGCCGGACTACTAGGACTTCGCGCTGTGCTGAGCAGCGTGCGCAAAAAAGGATGCCCGACCCATGGTCGAACTGATGCTCCCCAAGGCCGATCGCCCCACCCAGGGCAAGACCTGGCCCAAGCCAGCCAATGCCAAGCGGCTGCGCGAGTACCACATCTACCGCTATGACCCCGACAGTAATGCCAATCCGCGCATCGACACCTATTTCGTCGATCTCGACGATTGCGGCCCGATGATTCTGGACGGCCTGCTCTGGATCAAGAACAAGGTCGACGCCACGCTGACCCTGCGCCGTTCCTGCCGCGAGGGCATTTGCGGCTCGTGTTCGATGAACATCAACGGGCTCAATACCCTAGCCTGCACCAAGGGCATGGATGACTCCACCGGCCCGATCAAGATCTATCCGCTGCCGCATATGCCGGTGGTCAAGGATCTAGTGCCGGATCTGAGCACCTTCTACGCCCAGCACCGCGCCATCGAGCCCTGGCTCAAGACCACCTCGCCCACCCCGGACAAGGAATGGACCCAGACCGTTCCCCAGCGCGCCAAGCTGGACGGTCTCTATGAGTGCATCCTGTGCGCCTGCTGCTCCACCTCATGCCCGAGCTACTGGTGGAACGGCGACAAATATCTCGGCCCGGCGGCGCTGCTGCAGGCCTATCGCTGGCTTATCGACAGCCGCGACGAGACCACGAGCGAGCGTCTCGATGACCTCGAGGACCCCTTCAAGCTCTATCGCTGCCACACCATCATGAACTGCGCCAAGGTCTGCCCCAAGGGGCTGAACCCGGCCAAGGCCATCGCCGAAATCAAGAAGATGATGGTCGAGCGCAAGGCGGCCTGAGGCTGGAGCGACACTTGCAACAGACCTCATGGTGAGCTGGTCGAACCAGGAGGTCGTGCCCGGATTGTGCCACGACCTCGTCCTTCGACAAGCTCAGGATGAGGTCTACTGCAGCGATCATGCAGCAGCGTAACACCCCCACCCTTGATCCCTCCCCACAAGGGGGAGGGAGACGACTGGAAATTCGGCACCCCGGACGACAGACTTTACGCCTGCCCCGCCTTGGCGATCTGCTGGCGCAAAACGGTGCGGTCGCGGCTGGAGACGCCGATCAGCTCGGCCACCCGCCAGACCATATTGTCTTCCATCTCGTGATTGGTCTTGTCGGCAAACACCACCGTCCACATCATGCGGATGATCTCGATCCGGTCGGCCAGTTCCAGCGACGACAGGCTGGATGTGAATTTGTAGAGATCGACCGCTTCGGCATCGCGCAGCGCGGCCTCGCTGATCAGCCTGGTCACACTGGCCTGATCAAGATCATAGTGATCCATCAGCGCGTTCTTGATAGTCTGCCGCTCATCATCGGTCATCTGTCCATCCACGGCCGCCAGATGCACCAGCAATGCCGCCACCGACAGTTTGGGATCCCGGCTGTCGAGCGCCGTTTCAGGTTTGTTGAACAGACGGGTCAGAGCCTCGAACATGGCAGCATGCCTCCTTCGGGTGCGGCAGGAACAGCGATGGGTTGGCGCGCCGGGGAGGGCAGGCCCCTCAGCCTTACCCATCAATCCGGTTTCCTCAAAGGGGCAGCCCCCCGCCTCACGCGCTCTTGACCGGTTCTGGTGCGCAAGGGCCACACCCCCAAAGTGCCATCGTCCGCAAAAAGGACTCGACTCCGGCCAGATTCGGAGTCTACTTGTTCTCTGTTTGTTCACATAGGAAGGTCGCTGCCGATGGGCATGCCGGACCGCCAGCAGCGCCTTGCCGCGCTGCGCGATGCCATTGCCGATATCGAGCGCAAGCCCGCCCTGGCCGAGGCGCGGCCGCTGCTGCATGCCGATGCGGCCGATTTCCCGCTGCCCGCCGCCGGCCTGCTGCAGGAGATCTTTACCGATGAACGCCGCCATGCCGGCGCCGCGCTCGGCTTTGCCCTGGGCCAGGCCCGCAGCCTGCTCACCCCCGCCCGCCCGGCCGTGATCTACCTGCAACTGGCCAAGCAGGCCCAGGAGATGGGCCTGCCCTATGGACCGGGCCTGCTGACGCTGGGCTTTGACCCCGATGCCCTGGTGCTGGTGCGCGCCGCCACCATCACCGAACTGCTCTGGGCCGCCGAGGAGGCCATGGCCTGCTCTGCCGTGGCCGCCGTGGTCGCCGATATCGCCGGCCACCACAAGGCGCTCGATTTCACCGCCAGCCGGCGGCTGGGCCTGCGCAGCGCCCGTTCCGGCGCCTCCCTGCTGCTGCTGCGCTATGGCACCGGGCGCGAGGCCAGCGCGGCTCATCTGCGCTGGCGCATTACCCCGGTGCTCAGCGCCGCCAGGCGCTTTGACGCCATGGCCCCCGGCGCGCCGCGCTGGCAGGTGCAGCTGGAAAAGGGCGTTCTCACCTCTACGCAAACCCAATGGCTTCTGGGCTGGACACAAGATGGATTCACTACACGCGATGCC
>CAXBKI010000506.1:0-2780 GCA_963975955.1 uncultured Devosia sp. | reverse complement strand
CCAGTTCGGCCTGCGCGAGGGGCAGGCGGTGACCCTGGCGTCCGACAGCGGGCGGATGCGGGCGGTGGCACGGGCATTTGATCTGCCGCGCGGCAGTGCCATGGCTTACTATCCGGAGGCCAATGTGCTGGTGGGGACGGCGGTAGACCCGCGCAGCAAGACACCGGCGTTCAAATCGGTCGATGTCCGGCTCGAGCTCGATGGGGCTGGTGCATGAGCAACCCCGCCTTCGGGCAGGCGACGCTGGATTTTCTCGCCGGGATAGCTGCGCATAACGAGAAGGCCTGGTTCGACGAAAACCGGGCGCTGTACGAAGCCGGCTATGTCATTGCGGGGCGGGCCTTTGTCGAAGAGATGGGCCCGCGCCTGCGCGCGCTGTCGCCCACCATGCAGTTCTCGCCCAGGATCAACGGGTCGCAGTCGCGGATCAACCGGGATGTGCGTTTCTCCAAGGACAAGCGGCCCTACAAGACTCATCTGGACCTGTGGTTCTGGCATGGCGAAAAGCGGAGCTGGGATTGCCCGGGCTTCTGGTTTCGCCTGACCGCCGACAGCGTCCATCTCGGTTGCGGCCTGCATGGCATGGGCAGGGAAACGCTGGATTCGTTTCGCCACTCCATCGTGCTGCCGCGTTCGGGCAAGGCGCTGGTGACCGCCGTCGATGCTGTGCGTGCCGCCGGGGACTACCAGATTGGCGAAAAGACCCGCAAGCGCCCGCCTGCGGGTTTTGAGGTGCCCGGGGAGCGGGCCGAATTCCTGCTCTACGAAGGCCTCACGGCCGGCGTGCACCTGCCGGCGAGCGCGGCGCTGCAGCCCGAATTTGCCGATATCTGCATGCAGCATTTCACGGCCACCTGGCCGGTCGGCAAGTGGTTGCTGGCCGAAGTGGCCACTGGCGCCTAGATCGACCACGCCAATGCTTCATTTACGAAGTGGTGATAGTATAGATTCATAGTTCTACTTGTTGGACGGCCGATTGTAACTGTTATTGTGCCTAATTGTTAGGCAAAATTGTTTTGGCGCTTGGTGCGGTCGAGGCACTGTCATGAATGCACATAGCAAACCTGTGGTTGTGGCGTCACCGCGCGCCATGCGCATCGTGGTGGATGGCATCGGTCGCGAATTGCAGAGTTTTTCTGCCAATAATTCGCAGATCGCCAGGCAGACCAAACTATTGGCGATCAATGCGATCATCGAGGCCGCGCGGGCGGGCGATGCGGGCAAGGGCTTTGCCGTGGTTGCCGAAGAGGTGCAGCACCTGGCCGAGCGCGCTGCCGATGTTGCCGCGCGGTTTGAAGATGTGCTGATGGGGCGGATTTCGCTCGGCCGCACGATGAGCGAGGCGCTGGTCGAGGAAATGGAGGGCGCCCGCCTGATCGATCTGTCCCAGACACTGGTGCAGCTGATCGTGCGCAATTTGTATGAACGTACCGCCGACGTGCGCTGGTGGGCCACCGATACCGCATTCTGGGAAGCGCTCGGTGAGCCCGACAGCGACAAGCTCGCCTTTGCTGCCGACAGGCTGGCGACGATCAACCGCTTCTACAGCGTCTACAGCGATCTGGTGCTGACCAATGCGCGGGGGCAGGTGGTGGCCAGTGCCAATGGAGCCCATGCCCGTGAACTCAAGGGGCAGGATTTTTCGCGCGAGGCCTGGTTCCGGGCGGCGATGGCGACCGAGAGCGGCGACGATTACGCGGTGGGCGAGGTGACGACCAGCCCGCATCACGCCGATCGCGAAGTGCTGGTCTACAGCACGGCGGTACGGGCGCAGGGGCGCGGCAATGGCGCCGTGCTGGGAACGCTGGGCGTTTATTTCGACTGGCAGGAGCAGGGCCGTTCGATTGTCGAGACAGAGGCGGCGCTGCCACCCAAGGACGCCATGCGCACCGAGGTCATGCTGCTCGATGCCAAGGGCAAGGTGATCGCCACGACCAGCCCGTCCAGGCGCTTTGCCACCTATGAGCTGCGCCATGAGGGCCGGGCGCGCGGGACCTATTATGATGGCAAGGGCAATATCGTCGCCTTCGCCAAGACGCTGGGTTACCAGGAATATGATGGCCTGGGCTGGTGGGGCGTGGTGGTGCAGCGCACCGAGGCCGATGATGCCATCAAGCAGGCGCTGGGGCTGGCGTTCTAGACCATTTCACCCATGCTCAAACTGGACAATCGCGGCAGACGCGGCCTCCGACGCCATAAAGTTCAGCTGCCCAGCGGATAGGCGACATAGGCCAGGCGCGTGCTGTCGGGCGCCCAGGAATTGACGTTGATGGTGCCCTGGCCGCCGAAAAAGGCGATGATATCGCGCCTGGCTGACCCGTCGGGGCGCATGAAGCGCAGGATCACGTCCTTGTCGGCGGGGTGGCCCTGGGTCCCCGGCGGGTAGCTGATATAGGCGACCGATGCGCCGTCGGGCGAGAGGTGGGGGAACCAGTTGACGCGGTCGTCATGGGTGAGCTGTTCGACATTGCTGCCATCGGCGTGCATGCGGAAGCACTGGGCGTGGCCGGGCGAATTGCGTTCGGAATTGAAATAGATCCACTGCCCATCGGGCGAATATTCGGGACCGTCATGCGGGGCATCCAGATCGGTCAGCCGGGTATCGGGGCCGCCGGCGGCGGGGATGGTGAAGATGTTGATGCGCTTTTTGCCGTGCGGGGCTTCGACGGCGACATAGGCCAGGGTGAGGCCATCGGGGCTGATGCCGTGCAGGTAATAATGGTGCGGCGTGGCGTGGGTGTTGGAGACGCGGCGTGGCGGGCCGCCGGCAAGCGGGACGG
>CAXBKI010000505.1:0-2784 GCA_963975955.1 uncultured Devosia sp. | reverse complement strand
GGCGGCCAATGACTTCGCCGCGACGGCCTCATGCCCGCAGGTCCTGGCGACCGGCGCTGCCGGCACGGTCTATCTGTGCCATCCCTTCCTCGTGCACTCGGCCCAGCCGCATCGGGGGGATCGCCCGCGCTTTCTGGCGCAGCCTCCCCTGCTGCCAAGCGGCGCGTTTGATCCCGCCCTGCCACCGTCACCGGTGCAACGGGCCATCCGCCAGGCCTGCGGCCTGCAAATCTGAGCGCCCCGTCCGGCCCGGCGCGCCGCGCCGGGCCAAAGCCGGTACCGCGGCATGCCCGCCCGGGGCATCGCGACCATTCTTGACATACCTATCGTTCCTAGGCATCATACCTAGAAACAATAGGTATAAGTCATGGCCCTGGCGCAATCTGCCTTCCTCAACGGCGTGCCCGAGCTGCTGGTGCTGCGGCTCCTGCGCGATCGCGAGATGTATGGCTATGAAATCGTCCAGGCCATTCGCGATGCCAGCGGCGAGGCGATCGGGTTTGCAGAAGGCGTCATCTACCCGCTGCTGCACGCGCTTGAGCGCGACGGCGCCCTGACCACGCGGCGCCAGACCGTCAATGGGCGCAGCCGCGTCTACTATAGCGTGACCCCGTCCGGCGCCGGACGCCTGGCCGCGCTGGCGGCACAATGGCGCGATCTCAACCAGGCCATTGCCGGCATTCTGGCGGAGCCGCGCCATGCGTGACAGGCTGCAGGACCTGCGCGAAAGCCTGCTGCGGGCAGGCCTGGCGCCGCGTCATGTCGAACGCTACCTGCGCGAACTCGCCGAGCATCGGGACGACATCGCCGCGCACTTGATCCAGACCGGCCTCACGCCCTCCGCCGCGCAACGGCAGGCAGCGCTGCGGCTTGGCGATCACGACACGCTGCTGATGCCCATGCTGGTCGATCGCCGCATTTACAGCCGCGCCGCCCGCTGGCCGGCCCTCTGCTATCTTGTCCTGCCGCTGGCCACCCAGGCGGCGGTCGTCCTTGCCGGCGTGCTTGCCCTGGTTGTCGCCACTGCAACGGGCCTGCGCCCTGCCATCGCCGATCTGGGCCGGGGCACCGCCCTGCTGCTGCTCGCCGCCCCGATCGGCATCGCCTGGCTGACGCTGTTTGCGGCCTGTCGCCGCCGCGCAGCGCTGCGCTGGCCGCTCCTGGGCGCTGTTGCCGGCGCCGGCCTTGCCGCAGCCCTCCAGCTCGTGGTCATTGCTCCCGGCCCTGCCACCGGTCGCATCGAGCTCAGCCTGGGCCTGCCGTCGCCCTTGCCGCTGCTGGTGCTGACACTGGCGTCGCTGCTGCCCCTTGTCCTGCGACGCCGCCCCGGGTGATCCGATGAAGCCGATATTGAGCCTGGTTCTGCTGATCGTCTCCGCAGGCGTGAGCTGCGCGGCCCAGCAGCACCATCAACTCGCCCGTGCCGATGGCACCGCCATCCACTATTGGCTGGACGCACCGGCGGGCGAAAGTGCCGGCATCCTTGCGCTGGCCCAGGGTTCGGGCTGCCAACCGGCGGCTGGCAGCACCAGTCTGGCGACGGTCCGGGCAGCCTTCCCAGGCTACACCGCCCTGATCGTGGAAAAATCCGGCATTGCCGCCGACAGTCCCATTGCGAACGGGCAGACCGATTGCCCGCCGGCATTTCTCGACAGCTACACGCTCTCCCAGCGCGTCAGCGACTATGAGCTGGTGCTCAGCCATCTCCAGCATGCGGCTGCGCCTGCCGCCGTGATCCTGTTCGGCGGCTCGGAGGGCGGATTGGCCATGGAAGTCCTCGCCGCCCGCATCCATCCGGCCGCCACCATCCTGCTCTCCGGCTCGGTCGGGGGCACTTTTGGCGACATGGTTCTGTCCACCGTGCCGCCCGAGGGACAGGCGACAGTCAGCGCCGGCTTTGCCCAGGCCCGCGCCAGGCCGGACAGCACCATGCTGGGCGGCCACACCTACCGCTTCTGGGCCGACATAATTGACCACCGCTCATCCGATTATCTGGAAGCCACCGATACGCCCGTGCTGCTGATCTATGGCGGTCGCGACACGGCAGCCGTGCAGCCCGTCCGTACCCTGGCCGACCGCTTCGCCGCCCAGGGGCGCTGCAATCTCACCTATTGGGAATTCCCCGGCCTCGACCACGGCATGGTCGATCCCGCCGGCCGCTCCCGCCTGCCCGAAATCGCCCGCCTGGCGGCCTCCTGGGCGCTGGAGCCGATCAAGGCCTGCTGAGCGGGCGCCGCATTGCCGGGAGCCCGGGTGCCGGCAGTTGCGGGCCCGGCTGCCGCACCGATGCACTGGACTTCCCGCAGCAAGGCGACCAAATTCGCGAGGCGCGATCGTCGCGCAGCGGACGATATGGAGCGGAGGCACGATGGACGCTTTTCCCCAAGGCACGGTGCACCAGGCCGGTGACGACCTCGAAGCCGCGATTCGCGCGAACCCGGCGGTGCTCGATCTATGGGCGGGCCTGACGCCGCTGGGTCGCAACGAATTCATCTGCTGGGTCGAGAGCGCCAAGCAGGCGGCGACCCGGCAGCGCCGCATTGCGCGCACCTGCGAGGAACTGCTGGAGGGGCAGAAGCGGCCCTGCTGCTGGGTCGGCTGCATTCACCGAACCGACAAGGCGCCGAGCCCCTGGCAACAGGCCGTGCTGATCGATGGCAAGGCGAGCAAAGGCGCGTGAACCTGACCGGAAAGTCCCGACCGCCCCAAGACCCATGAGCATCACGATGGCGGGCCCATCTGCACCCGCGTTCCCTTGAAATCCGCTGCCGCGATGGAGCTGCA
>CAXBKI010000504.1:0-2785 GCA_963975955.1 uncultured Devosia sp. | reverse complement strand
CAGGAACAGCGCATGGAGCGGATTGGTGCCAATGAAATCGGCCCCCGCTGTCGCGGCCTGGGCGGCAAAGCCTGCCAGATCGCCAAAGTCGCCAATGCCCCAGTTGCGCTCGGAGCGGATGGCGTAGAGCTGCAGGGCAATGCCCCAGCCGCGGCCATCCTTGAGCCAGTCAGGCAGATAGCAGCGTGGTAACGTCCCACCACGGGCCACCTGTCGGGTGGAGGGGGCGTCCGAGAGAGCGGCTGTATCGGGGTTCACGCCCATAGCATCCAATATGACGCGGATGGTGTGGTCGGACACGGCATGGCTGGCGCCATCAAGGCCGGTATACTCCGTGGCAATCCCGTAACGGTCTGCCAACTGCGCCAAGGTCGCGGTCATGACAGCACAGTCAGGTTCTGCGTCTTCTCCTGCAGCGTCACCACGATGGTGTGTGGCGGCAATTCACTTCGTTCTCCCAGCGCCGTGCTGGCCTCCCGCGTGCTGGCATAGATCACCGTGCCCGACAGCGGCATCACCGGGCGGGTATCGCCATCCATGTTTGCCGCCATGTGCAATATGCAGCCGCCCAGCTGCCAGTTGACGGAGACCACCCCTTCTTCGGCCTCAACGATCGTGCCAGAATAGGCGCCAGCATGAGCGAGCAGGGGCACAAGATGCTCGCGCCTGATCTCAAGCAGACGCCTGACCAGGTCAAGCCGCTGCTGCCCATTTTCGGACGCCACCGCGCCCCAATTGAGCTTGCATGCCTCAAAGGTGGTAGCAGCATTGGGATCGGGCACTTCACGCAGGCTTTCTTCGCCGCTGCTGAACGCCTTGAAACTGGCAAACTCCCGCCGCCGACCCTCGCGCACCGCATCGGCCAGCTCACCATGGAAGTCGGTAAAGAACAGGAAGGGCCGGGTCTCTCCCCATTCCTCGCCCATGAACAGCAGCGGGATATGGGGCGACAGCAGCAGGCAGGCCAGCAGGGTTTCTACCATGGGAGCCCCCGTCAAATCCGTCAGCCGCTCGCCAAACGCCCGGTTGCCGACCTGATCGTGGTTCTGAATGAAATCGACAAAGGCCGTCGGAGGCAGATGGGCGCTTGGTACGCCGCGCGGCTCGGCCTTACCGGCCACGGTCGTCTCGCCCTGATAGGCGAAGCCTTCGGCCAGGGCACGAGCCATCTTCCACCAGCGGTGTTCGGCAAAATCGGCGTAATAGCCTTCGGTTTCACCGGTGGCGATGATGTGGATGACATTGTGGAAATCGTCGTTCCACTCGGCGGTGTAGAGGGGCGCATGGCCCTGCGCATCTCGCTCATGCAAGAACGTGATATTGCGGTTGTCCTCGGTGCTCAGGTGAATGTCGCGATCCGGCCAGCGCTCCCGGATGCGCCGGGCGATCTCGACCAGGATATGCTGTTCGGACTGGTCATCAAGGATGTGGTCGATGGCATCAAAGCGCAGCCCATCGAGGTGATATTCGTCCAGCCAGTACAGCGTATTCTCGATGAAGAACTCGCGCACCGGCTTTTTCTCGTAGGCGATGGCAGGTCCCCAGGGCGTGTGGCGCTCGGGGTGGAAGAAGTCCGACGCGTAGCTCGGCAGATGATTGCCGAGGGGGCCGAAGTGATTGTAGATCACATCGAGCACGACATTGAGGCCCAGGCCATGGGCCGTGTCGATCAGCGCTTTCATGTCCTCCGGCGTCCCATAGCTGCGCTGCGGTGCGTAGATCAGCACGCCGTCATAGCCCCAGCCACGATCGCCGCCGAACTGGCCCACCGGCATGATCTGGATGGTAGTGACGCCAAGGTCGCGCAGAAACGCCAGCTTTTCCGCAGCAGCCAGGAAAGTTCCTTCGGGCGTGAAAGTGCCGATGTGCAGTTCGTAATAAACCGTTTCCACCCAGGGGCGGGTCCGCCAGTCGACATGGCGCCAGCGATAGCCCGAAGGCGCCACAACCAGCGAGGGGCCGTCAACCGTGTCCAACTGGCCCCGCGACGCCGGATCGGGCACTTCGAGCGTTTCATCGACTATAAAACTATAGGCCGTACCGGGCGCAATTTCTGCCATCACCCATTCGCGCCAGCCTTGGTCGTCGGCTATGCCCTTGTGATCGCGACCGGCAATCCGCAGACTTATAGACACATCAGGATCACCCCAGATGCGGAACCGTACCCTGCCATCGGCGAGCATGACGGCGCCCCAGCTGGTGTCAAAATTACGCGTTGCGCTCACAGTCGCCCCCTGTTGGTAGTGCAGCTAAACCTGTTGAGCGCAACAAGGTTGCCTCTCGCTGCTCAACTTGACTTGATCGACAGAATAGCCGTCTCAGCCCGGATCGGGGGCCATCACCAGCGTTCCCAGGGGCGGCAAGGTGAGCGACAGGGCGGCCGGGCGGCCCTGCCAGGATCCTTCAATGGCGTTGAGATAACCGCCATTGCCCACATTGGATCCGCCATAAACCTCGGCGTCAGTGTTGAACATCTCACGCCAGCGCCCCCCCTGGGGGACGCCGACTTGATAATCTGTTCTCACCACCGGCGTCATGTTGCACACAACAACCACGGGCTCTCCGTTCTTGCCCCTGCGCAAAAAGCTCAAGACACTGTTGTCCGCGTCATTGCTCTCGATCCATTCAAAGCCCGAGGGATCGCAGTCGCGCTCATGCAGGGCCGGTGTATTGCGATAGAGCCGGTTGAGATCGCCCACCAGTTGCCGCAGCCCGGCATGCATGGGGTCATCGAGCAGATGCCAGTCAAGCGACTGGTCGTGGTTCCACTCTCGCTCCTGGCCAA
>CAXBKI010000503.1:0-2790 GCA_963975955.1 uncultured Devosia sp. | reverse complement strand
CCAGCGCCTCGATGCCGGCCGGATCCAGATCCGGCCCGGCCAGCACGGCGAATTCATCGCCGCCAATGCGCGCCACCAGGCCATTGGGGCCGCAGCACGCCTTCAGTCGCGCCGCCGCCTCGCGCAGGCAGGCATCGCCCATGGCATGGCCGTGGGTATCGTTGAGCAGCTTGAAGCCATCCAGATCCACCAGCAGCAGGCCATGCACCGGCATGCCGGACTGGCTGCCGTCCAGATCGAGCAGGCGGCTCTGGAACTGGCTGCGATTGGCCAGCCCCGTCATCACATCGGTCTCGGCCAGGTAGCGCGTGCGGTCGGAGAGGAGCTTTTCCTCGGTAATGTCCTGCTTCATGCCAAAAATGCGCGTCGCCACGCCATTCTGCAATTCCACGCTGCCCGTCAGTCGCACCCAGCGCCGCGTCCCCTTGGCGGTGATGATCTCGACATCGATGCAGAAATCGGTGCCATCGGCGATGGCCCGGGCGCGCGCCGCCTCCATGACCTGGCGCGATTGCGGGGTATAGCGATCCGCAGTGGCGCCGCGGTCCAGCGTCGAACCGCGCGGCAGCTCGAACAGGTCATAGACGCTGTCGGTCCAGGTCAGGCTCTCATCGGCCAGGTCGCAACTCCACACGCCGATCCGGGCCGCCTGTGAGGCCCGGTCAAACAAGCGTTCGCGTTGCTCCATCTGGCTCTGCAGGGCCGCAATGCGCCGGTCCTGCCGGGCAATCGTCGCCGCCGCGGTTACCTCGATCGCCAGTGCGGCCAGCTGGTGCGCCGTGGCCGGGCTGCGCGGCCGGTGATCCACCAGGCTGAGCAGCAGCGTGGCGTCGGCCGCGCCCCTGGCCAGCACCATGCCGGCAAAAAAGCGCGCCCGGGGTGTCGCCATCTCACTGGCGGCGGTATCGGCAAGCACCAGCGGCCCGTCATGCTGCAGGGCCTGTTGCTGCAGGGGCTGCAGGTCGTTCAGCAATTGCGTTGAGCCGGCGGTCGCCAGCGTCTGCAGCCTGCCCGCCGTGCTGCGCGCCAGGCTGGCGCTGTCGACGCCCAGCAGGAACCGCATCCGGTGCAGGGTGGACAGCAACGGGTCGGGCGGCAGCGGCGCCGCCAATGGCGGGTCCCGGTGCGCGACATTGGCGAATTGACTGGTCAAAATGCAGACCCGGTGTTCAAGATCACCGCAGACTACCGCGCACCGGGTTAATACTTCATCGCCCCGACCATCAACTGCGCGCGAGCCGGGCTATTTGGTGAACGGCACCTCGGCGCGCAGGCTGTCACCATTTTCCACATAGATCACGTCGAACACCACATGGATGGCCTCTTCCGCCAGGTTGATCTGGGCGGTGATCGCCAGTTCCTTGCCCTCTTCGTCCTCATCGCGTTCGCGCAGGTTGAAGATCAGGCCGCTGCCGCGCTTCTGGCCGACGGCGACGCCGTTGAAGCTGGCATTGGAACTCATCACCGCCTCGTAGCGGCGGCTGGCTTCGATATAGGCCATGGTGCCGGCAACCGTCAGCTGCGTGCCCGCCAGGCTGCAGCGGCCATTATAGTTCACTTTGTCCTGATTGCCCGGCGTCAGCGCCAGCCGGCAGACCACGGTTTCGGTATTGGCGCCGATCAGCGTGCCGCGACCGCGCCATTCCCCCATATAGGACTTGAGCAGGGCCAGCTCGGCGGGGCCGGCAAGGGCAGGCGCCGGCGCCGCTGCCGCGCCACCGAGCACCAGCAGGGTGGCCAACAACACTGCGCGGGGGCGCCATCGAGAATACGTCATGGCGTCACGCCTCCGACCAAATCATGCGCGCGCAATCTACCCGCGCGCCGCCCCGCTTCGCAAGCGGGCCCTGATCACAGCTGGCGGTTATCAAGACCTAACGCGCTCTCGCTCCCCGGATCGTCGGGCGTCTCGCCGGGATCGGCGGTGCGCACCCTGATCCCCGCCAGCGGCTGGAAGAACGCCGCCCCGGCCACCAGGATGGCGGGCAGCATGAACAGGTCGCCCACCAGCGCCAGCGCCAGCGAGAGCACGAACAGCCGGCCGAACAGCGCCACCTGCGGCAGATCGGAAAACGCCACGATGGCCGTGCCCGCGCACAGGATCACCGTGGTGGCGACGATGGCGCCGCCAATGCGTTCGAGCGTGTTCCTGACCGCCCCGATGTGGTCGCGCTGCTCCGCGCGGCGGCCATGCACATAGTGGCTGAGGAAATGGATGGTATCGTTGACGGCAATGCCGAAGGCGATGGTCAGGGCGATGATCGTGGTCAGCTGCAGCCCCGCGCCGCTGAGCCACAGATAGGCCTCGGTACCCAGGATGGGGAACAGATTGGGCACGATCGAGGCCAGCGCCACCCGGAGCGAGCTGAAGGCAAAGCCGATCAGGGCGATATTGATGATCACGCTGATCGAGAGCGAGGCCTGCAGCGAGCGGACGATGTCGTCGGTCGCAAAGGTGGTCAGCATGCGAAAGCCACCGATCTCGGCGCCGACAATCCCGGCGGCGGCCAGCTTGTCGCCCAGCCGCGCCACCATGTCCTTGAGCGCGGTGCTCTCGATGATGGTGGGCATGAAGCCGGTGACCAGGGCCTGCGACCCGTCATCGGTGACAAAGCGCTTGCGCATGAACGGGCCGACCGAGTCGAGCACCTCCTCGCGCGAAAAGCCGCTATCGGTGTAGTTCGACATGCTGGCCACCGAGATGACCTTGTTCTCGCCCAGTTCGCTCTCAAGAATCTCGTGCACCGTGCGGATACGCTCGAAATCGGTGTCGTCCACATTGGGGTCGTG
>CAXBKI010000502.1:0-2794 GCA_963975955.1 uncultured Devosia sp. | reverse complement strand
CACGACATCTATTCCATCGAAGATCTCGCCCAGCTCATCTACGATCTCAAGAACGTCAATGAGCAGGCCGATGTCTCGGTCAAGCTGGTGTCCGAAGTCGGCGTCGGCACGGTTGCCGCTGGCGTCGCCAAGGCGCGCGCCGACCACATCACCATTTCCGGCTATGATGGCGGCACCGGCGCTTCCCCGCTCACCTCGCTCAAGCATGCCGGCGGCCCCTGGGAAATTGGCCTGGCCGAAACCCACCAGACCCTGGTGCTCAACCGCCTGCGCAGCCGCGTCCGCCTGCAGGTCGATGGCGGTCTCAAGACCGGCCGCGACGTGCTGATCGGCGCCCTGCTGGGTGCCGACGAGTTCGGCTTTTCCACCGCCCCGCTGATCGCGGCGGGCTGCATCATGATGCGCAAGTGTCACCTCAACACCTGCCCGGTTGGCGTCGCCACCCTGGACCCGGTGCTGCGCAAGCGCTTCAAGGGCACGCCCGAGCACGTCATCAACTACTTCTTCTTCATCGCCGAAGAGCTGCGCGGCCTCCTGGCCGGCCTGGGTGCACGCACCCTGAACGAACTCATCGGTCGCTCCGATCTGCTCGACCAGCACAAGCTGACCGATCACTGGAAGAGCGATGGGGTTGATTTCGCCAAGCTGTTCTACAAGCCCGAGCCACAGGGCGAGGACACCCTCTATCACTCCGAAACCCAGAACCATCACCTCGAATCCGTGCTCGATCGCAAGCTGGTCGAACTGGCGGCCCCGGCACTGGAAAACGGCACGGCGGTGCATATCGATCTGCCCATCCGCAGCCGTGACCGCTCGGCCGGTGCCATGCTCTCGGGCGCCGTAGCCAGGAAATATGGCCATGAAGGCCTGCTCGACGACACCATCTCGATCAAGCTGAGCGGCACGGCCGGTCAGGCCTTCGGCGCCTTCCTGGCCCGCGGCATCTCCATCGACATGGTGGGCGACGCCAATGACTATGTCGGCAAGGGTCTGTCGGGTGGCCGCATCGTGGTGCGCCCCTCCGACAAGGCGGCCTTTGATCCGGACAAGTCCATCATTGTGGGCAATACCGTGCTCTATGGCGCCATTGCCGGGGAGTGCTATTTCCGCGGCGTTGCCGGTGAACGCTTCGCCGTGCGCAATTCGGGCGCCATCGCGGTGGTCGAGGGCACCGGCGATCATGGCTGCGAATACATGACCGGCGGCGTTGTCGTGGTCATCGGCGAAACCGGCCGCAACTTTGCCGCCGGCATGAGTGGCGGCGTCGCCTATGTGCTCGATGCGGACGAAACCTTCCGCGAGCGCTGCAACCTGGCCATGGTCGACCTCGAGCCCGTGCCCGAGGAAGAAAACCTCATGCGCAAGCTGCACCACCATGGCGGGGATCTCGAATGGCATGGCCGTGTCGACATTTCCGGCGACATGACCCGGCATGACGATGAGCGCCTGCACCAGCTCATCTCCAACCATCTGCACTATACCGGCTCCACCAAGGCCAAGCAGATCCTGGACAACTGGGTCGAGATGCGCCCCAAATTCGTCAAGGTCATGCCCGTCGAATACCGCCGCGCCATCCGCGAAATGGAAAAAAAGCGCGCCTCCGGCGGCCTGGGCGCGGCGGCAGCGGAATGAGCGTGTTTCAACGCGTGATCGAGATGCCTCAGTCGACACCCTCCCCCTTGTGGGGAGGGATCAAGGGTGGGGGTAGACTGGCCCCGATATCGGGGCTTTCGCACCCCCTTCCAGCCTCCCCCGTCAAGGGGGAGGTGCCGCATCGCGTATGTGGCATGATCCAGCTTGTTTCGCCCCACGCCACCGCCTCCTTGTTGGGAAAGGCCAGCGCAGGGCGCAACCACATGCACAGCACCAACGACATCAATTCCAGGGAGACAAGCCATGGGTAAAGTAACAGGCTTTCTCGAGATCGAGCGCGAAGAGCCCCGCTATGAGCCGGCCTCCGATCGCATCCGGCATTTCGGTGAATTCACCATTCCCATGACCGAGGGGCGCATTGTCGACCAGGCGGCGCGCTGCATGGATTGCGGCATTCCCTTCTGCCATGGCGATACCGGCTGCCCGGTCAACAACCAGATCCCGGACTGGAACGACCTGGTCTACAATGGCGACTGGGAAGAGGCGGCGCGCAACCTGCACTCGACCAACAACTTCCCCGAATTCACCGGCCGCATCTGCCCCGCCCCCTGCGAGGAGGCCTGCACGCTCAACCTCGAAGACGTGCCGGTCGCGATCAAGACGGTGGAACAGGCCATCGCCGACCGCGCCATCCGCTCGGGCTGGGTCAAGCCGCAGATTGCGGCTGAAAAGACCGGCAAGTCGGTCGGTGTCGTCGGCTCGGGTCCCGCCGGCATGGCGGCCGCCCAGCAGCTGGCCCGCGCCGGGCACGATGTGCACCTTTATGAGCGCGAGCCCAAGGCCGGCGGCCTGATGCGCTATGGCATTCCCGACTTCAAGATGGAAAAGGACCATATCGACTTCCGCGTCGAGCAGATGCAGGCCGAGGGCGTCACGTTCCACTATGGCGTCAATGTCGGGGTGACCACGCCACTGTCCGAACTGCAGTCCAGGCACGACGCCTTGCTGCTGTGCGGCGGCGCCGAAAAGCCCCGCGATGTCGATGCCCAGGGCACAGATCTCAATGGCGTGCACTATGCCATGCCCTTCCTGGTGCAGCAGAACCGCCGCCTGGGTGGCGAGGATGTTTCCGGCCAGGCCCAGCTCACCGCCGCCGGCAAGCATGTCGTGGTCGTCGGTGGCGGCGATACCGCCAGCGACT
>CAXBKI010000501.1:0-2798 GCA_963975955.1 uncultured Devosia sp. | reverse complement strand
GGAGGTGCCGCAGGACAACCGCGCCTCGGCCATCGCGGCCGGCGTCAGGCGGGTATTCGAGGCGCTCGGCGTCTGGCCGGCCATGCAGGCCCAATCACAACCGATTGCCGCCATGCGGATCACCGATTCCGGCGACGGTGACATTTCCCGCCCGCTGTTTCTCAGCTTTGACGGCGAGGTGGCTCCCGGGGAGGCCTTTGCCCACATGGTGCCCAATGCGGTCAGTGTGCAGGCCCTGATGGAGGCGCTGGGCGATGCGGCAACCATCATCGCGCCGGCCAGGGTCAGCGGCTATGCCGCCCGTGGCGATCTGGCCGAGTTGAGCCTGGACCATGGCAGGGTATTGCGGGCGCCCCTGCTGGTTGCGGCCGACGGTGCGCGCTCGGCCATGCGCGACATGGCCGGGATTGGCGTGACCGGACACGATTACGGGCAGACCGGACTGGTGACCACCATCGGCCATGCCCTGCCCCATCAGGGCATCGCCTATGAGCATTTCCGGCCGGCGGGCCCCTTTGCCAGCCTGCCATTGCCGGGGAACCGCTCTTCGCTGGTGTGGACCGAACGCAGCGCAACGGCGCAGCGTTATCTCGATCTGAATAGTGACGCGCTGGCGGCGGAGATTGAAGCGGTGATGGGCGCCACGCTGGGCGCGGTCACGGTGGAAGACAGGCTGATGGGCTTCCCGCTGCGGCTGCAGATCGCGCGGGCTTTTGTTGCGCCGCGCCTGGCACTGGTTGGCGATGCCGCCCATGTGGTCCATCCCATCGCCGGGCAGGGGCTCAATCTGGGACTCAAGGATGTCGCGGCACTGGCCGAGGTGGTGATTGCCGCGATCCGGCTCGGGCTCGACCATGGCAGTGACGATGTGCTCGAGCGCTACCAGGCCTGGCGCCGGCTCGACACGGCCAGCATGGCGGCGATGACCGACGGCCTTAACCGGCTGTTTTCCAATGATGTCGCCCCGGTCCGCGCTCTGCGCGATTTCGGCCTGGGCCTGGTGGATCGGGCCGGCCCGGTCAAATCGGCGCTGATTCGCAGCGCCGCGGGGGTTGCCCCCGGCTGCTCAGCGGCTTGCCGCTCTAGCCAGTTCGATCAACACGGCCAGTGCCTGATCACGGCGATCCCAGGGCACGAACAGATGATCGTGGTGAAACGCGGCCACCACATTGGCGCTGATGCCCACCGCGCTCAGCGCGGTAGCCATGGCGGCGGTCAGGCCGACCGCTGCCAGCGCGGAATGCGCGGTGATGGTGATGTGGGCCCAGCGACCCTGCACCGCGATGCCGGCTGCGTCGAGCATGGCGCAGGGGGCAATCACGGTCTGCCCCTCCGCCTCCTGCACCAGCGCGAAGGGCAGCACTCCGGCCGGAACCGCCTTGCCATGCGCCAGCACGACAAAGCCGAAAGGGACGGTGTCGAGGACCGGCGCGAGACCCGCCAGCAGACGGGCGAGATCGGTCTCAGCGGCCATAATTGTCGCCATCCAGGTCCGGCAGATGGCGCAGGGATTCGGGCTCGACGCTACGCGCCTCGTCCAGGCTGAGCAGCGGCACGCCCTTGACGATGGGAAAGGCCAGCCGGGCCGCCACAGAGATCAGCTCCTGACGATCAGCCGACAGGGTAAGCCGGGTCTTGGTCAGCGGGCAGACCAGCATTTCCAGCGTCTTGAGGTCCAGCACATGGCGCGGATCGAGCGGGGGTGCTGTCATCAGTTGAGTGGACTTGCACCGCCGCCGGAGCCACGGGCCATTTCATATTCGGTCATGGCGATAAGGGTTTCCGCGCGCTGCTCCAGGGTGGGCGCCTCGAGCAGGACCTGCTTGTCCGCCGGGCCATAGGGACCGACCATGCAGCAGAAATTGATCAGTTCGGCGGTGCCGGTGCTTTCGATCTCGTCCCAGTTCAGCTCGATATTGGCAAAGTCGGCATAGTCGCGCATCAGCTTGACGAAGCGGGCGCGGTCAACCGCTTCCTCGCCGAAATTGCGCGAGAAATCCGTGGCGAAGTCGCTGCCATCGATCAGGCCCTGGCGGTAGGGGGTCAGCACGGTCAGTTCATGCGACAGGCGGAACCGCGTCACCCCTTCGAGAATGATGAAATAGCGCGCCTCGGCGCTTTCCTCGAAATGGGTGATTCGCCCCAGGCAACCCACTGCCTGCAGCGGATCACGGCCGTGCGGACTCTCCTGGCTGGTGTCTTCGGGCTGAATCAGGCCGATCAGCCGGTCGCCGCGCAGCGCTGCATCGACCATGTCGATATAGCGCGGCTCGAACACATTGAGCGGCCGGTGCGAAAAGGGCAGCAGCAAGGCGCCCGAAAGCGGAAACAGCGGAACCGATTTGGGTAGATCGGCGGGGGCGGCGGGACGCTTGAGCATGACTTACTGTACTAGGAGAACAGGGCAGCCGACAACAGGCGCCGGCCCTTGGCGGTCGCCGGGTCCTTGGGGCCCCAGGCATCAAAGAATTCGAGCAGCTTGGTGCGGGCGCCGTCGTCGTTCCAGCTGCGGTCGCGCTTGAAGATCGCGACCAGCGCTTCGGCAGCCTCGACCCGCCTGCCGTCGGCATTGAGCGCCAGCGCCAGGTCGAAGCGGGCCTGATGGTCATCCGGATTGCTGGCCAGGGCGGCTTCGAGCGCCGATGTGTCACTCACCCCGGCGGCTTCGGCCTTGAGGCGGATCGAATTGAGAGCACTGACATAGGCTTCCCCCTTGCGCTCGGCCTCAGGGACCATGTCGAGCGTTGCCTGGGCCTGCTCGGTCTCGCCAGCGGCCAGATATACCCGGGCCAGGCCGG
>CAXBKI010000500.1:0-2798 GCA_963975955.1 uncultured Devosia sp. | reverse complement strand
GGTTTGGGTGCCGCATCTGCGGGAGAGACCGGCGCCGCAGGCTCCTCTGCGACCGCAGCAGGTACAGGTGCCTTGTTTTCTGCCGGCTTGCTTTCTACGGGCCTGCTTTCTACGGGCTTGCTTTCGACCGGCTTGAACTCGGCTGGCTTTGGTTCGGCTGGCTTGGGTTCGGGTGGCTTGGGGTCGGCCGCTTTCGGCTCTGCACCCCAACTGCCCGCCTCGCGTCCAAGCGTGATGACGGCCTCGCTGGCCTCCTGCTCCACCTGGCGGATGCAGTCTTCAAGCTGCAGGCGATGCTGGGTAATGTCCCGCGCAGGAAGAGGCGGAGAAATGGCGCGCAACTGGCCCACCAGAGCCGAACGCGCCTTCTCATAAACCGCACGACGTGCGGCCCCGTTATTCTCCGGCAGTGCCGAGATGGCCCGGCGCAACAGCTCTTTGTAGTCCGCCATTGGTTACTTGATACTCACAATTTCTGCGACGAGTTGTAACAAAAAAAATCAGTCTTGGAATGGGTCAACGACAAGGATGGTATCGAGACGTTCCGGGCTCGTCGACAACATAGCCACCGGCGCCCCAATTTGTTCCTCGATGAACCGGACATACTTGATGGCTTGCGCTGGCAATTGTGCCCAGCTGCGTGCGCCAGCTGTCGTTTCAGACCAGCCTTCAAGCGTCTCGTAGATCGGCTTAACCCGCGCTTGTGCTCCCATTGAGGCAGGCAGGTGATCAATCCGCACGCCGTCGAGCTCATAGGCAACGCACACCTTGATCTCTTTGAGGCCATCGAGAATGTCGAGCTTGGTAAGGGCAATGCCAGTAATGCCGGAGGTCTTGACCGTCTGGCGTACCAGCACGGCATCGAACCAGCCGCAGCGCCGTGGCCGCCCCGTATTGACGCCGACCTCGCGCCCGACCACCGCCAGATGCCTGCCGATCTCGTCGTCGAGTTCGCACGGGAACGGGCCCTCGCCGACACGTGTGGTGTAGGACTTGGTAATGCCCAGCACATAGCCGATTGCCGTCGGGCCCAGGCCCGAGCCGGCGGCGGCCTGGCCGGCCACCGTGTTGGAGGAGGTCACGAACGGATAGGTGCCGTGATCATTGTCGAGCAGCGCGCCTTGTGCGCCCTCGAACAGGATACGGGCACCGGCCCTGCGCTTGTCATCGAGCACCTGCCACACCTGATCGATGAAGGGCAGGATATCGGCCGCAACGGCAATGAGCTCATCGTAGATTTTCTGGGCTTCGATCTCCACCAGGCCCATGCCGCGACGCAGCGCATTGTGGTGCGTCAGCAGGCGTTCGATCTTGACCATCAGCGTGTCCGGTTCGCTCAGGTCGACCAGGCGAATGGCGCGGCGGCCAACCTTGTCTTCATAGGCCGGGCCGATGCCGCGTTTGGTGGTGCCGATCTTCAGACCCGAATTGGAGTCTTCACGGATCGCGTCGAGTTCGCGGTGCAGTGACAGGATCAACGGTGCGTTATCGGCAATGCGCAGGATTTCGGGGGTGATGACCACGCCCTGGGCGCGCAGCTTTTCGAGTTCGGCAACGAAGTGATGCGGATCGACCACCACGCCATTGCCGATCACCGAGAGCTTGCCCTGCACCAGCCCGGACGGCAGCAGCGCGAGCTTGTAGCTCACCCCGTCAATGACCAGTGTATGCCCAGCATTGTGACCGCCCTGATAGCGCACCACCACATCGGCGCGCTCGCTGAGCCAGTCCACGATCTTGCCCTTGCCCTCGTCGCCCCACTGCGAGCCGACGACAACCACATTAGCCATTGAATTCCATCTCCAGGATAGGCAAGACACAAAGGGATCGACAATTGTCCTCCCTCTCACTTTGGACGTCTGTCCCCCCGACCATCTTTTGTTGACGTTTCAACATGGTCGAAAAACTGATAAGTCCGATTGTCCTTACATCACCCGGGCCACGATGACAAAGCCGCTAGATCACCAAAATCGCGGCATTTCCGCCCGACTGCTCGATCAACCCTATCTGTTGTTGATTCTGGCCCCCATGTTCTGGGGTGGAAATGTCGTGGCGGCCAAGATGGTGGTCGGCGAGATCGACCCTTTTCTGCTGCTGTCGGCCCGCTGCGTCGGCGCGACGCTTTTCATCCTGCCATTTTCCTGGCGCTTCCTGGCAGCCGACTGGCCGGTGATCCGACGCACCTGGCCCCTGCTGATGGCCTTCGGGGCGCTGGGTTATGCCCTCTATAATGTGCTGCTCTACCTGGGACTGACGACCACCACCGCCGTCAATTCCGCCATCGAAACGGGCGCCCTGCCGATGATGATTCTGGCGGCCAATTTCATCATCTTCCGTGTCCGCGCCACCGTACTGCAGGTGCTTGGCGTGCTGATCGCCATCTCGGGCGTCATGCTCACCGCCACTCATGGCGACCTGCGCCGCATCCTGACGCTTGATATCAATGTCGGCGACGGCTTCGTGCTGCTGGCCTGCCTGACATACACCGCCTATACGCTCGCCTTGCGGTTCCGCCCGCAGGTGCACATGATGAGCTTCATGGCCGTCGCCTTTCTCGGGGCAGCCATTACCGGCCTGGCCATGCTGCAGCTCTTCGGCCCCGGCGTCACTGCATTTGCCACCATCCCTACCATGTCGCCTACCGTCTGGGCCGTGCTGGTCTATGTGATGATCTTTCCCTCCATGTTCAGCCAGATTGCCTATGCGAGGGGCGTCGAACTGGTCGGGCCCAACCGCGCCGCACCCAGCCACAACCTGATCCCGGTATTCGGCACGCTGGGCTCGGTGCTCATTCTGGG
>CAXBKI010000499.1:0-2798 GCA_963975955.1 uncultured Devosia sp. | reverse complement strand
CCCGCACTGGAAACAGTGCGGGCTTCTTGCGTTCAAATCTACAAACCCAGCAAGCCCAGCAAGCCCCCTCCGACCAAACCCTCCAATCAGAGTAGCAGGATGGGCTTAGGGTTGGTCAGAGGCCCTGATGGCCCGGTGATAACGGGCGCCGGACCAGGCTGCCAGCCCCAGCTGCCCCGGGAAGCCGCAACAGGGGGCCAGGAGGCTCCCTACGAAGTTCACCAAGGGCCCGGTCCCGACCAGTCGGTGTTGTTCAGAACGGCGCGCGGCAATCGGGACGAGAAAGCGACGGTTCTCCGCGGCGAGGACCATGCGCTCCGCCTGGTCGTCAAGCGGGACAGGGGAGCAGCCGGTCGCAACCTTTCAGGACCTCACCCAACGCCCGCTCGGCAACCAGCGTCTGCATTGAGGTCAGAATCTGACTGCCGGCGGACGAGGCAATTGGTCCGATGGTCCTGCAACACGGCATTCCCAAGCGCGACCCACCATGCTCTGACAGTTTGACGCTGCAAACGCGCTCCGCCGCGCAATTCGCGCCGAACGGTTGAACCATCATGGTGCTACAGCGTATGCAGAGTAGTGGTTGTGCTGCAGCCCCCGCCGATACCGAGTTTCCGCGACACCTCTGGATTGACCGATGCGATTTATTGCCTTGCTGCTGACCTTGTTGTTGATGTCCCCGTCCCTGGCGCTGGCCCAGGCGTCGCTGCTGACCGGGACGGCGGGCAGCGATGCCGAGGCGGACACAACCAGCGCCAGCCAGACGGATGCCAGCATCGATGAACTGATCAAGATTATCGAGAACGACCAGACGCGCGCCGCGCTGATCGAGCGGCTGCAGCAGGCCGAAGGGGCAACAAGCGCTGCACCTGCTGCCGATCCCGCGCCTGCCGATCTCAGCATCGTGCGACAGCTGGCGGAATATACCCGGGCCATGGCAGAGGGGGCTTCGAGCACCATTCGATCGCTCGGCACTGTGTTCGTGGATCTGCAGGCCGGCCTGAGTGGCAGCGACGGTACCAGCCTTGCCGGCTTGAGCGAAATTGCCGGGCCTGTCCTCCTGGTGGCTGTGGGGCTGTTTGGCAGCTATCTGCTGCTGCGGGCGCTCGGACACTTGCTCAGTGCCCGTCTTGCGGCTGGTCTGCAGACGGCAGCCTGGTGGCGCCGCAGCGGCGCTGCAGTCATTGCCGTCCTGATCGATCTGAGCACAGTGCTGCTGGCCTGGGGCATCGGCTATGTGGTTGCGCTTAATTTCGCGGGTCAGACACCGGGCCGCATGGGGATCAACCAGTCGTTGCTGCTCAATGCTTTCTTGCTGGTGGAGATCACCAAACTGGCGGCACGGGCCATACTGGCCCCCCGCCTTTCAGCCCTGCGGTTGTTGCCGGTGAGCGATGACAACGCTGCCTACTGGTTCTTCTGGCTAAGCCGCATCATCTCGCTGATCGGCTACTGCTTTCTGTTTATCGCCCCACTGCTGGCAGCCAACCTGTCGCCCGGCGTCGCGGCCGCGGTCAAGGTTCTGGTGATGGCCACGGCGGCCACCATCGCCATCATCATCGTCATGCAGAATCGCGACGACGTCCGGCTCTGGCTCAACAGCCGCGCCGCACAGCGTGAGGATGGGCTGGGACAATTGCTGGTGATGTTGGGGCGCTGCTGGCATCTGATCGCTATTGCCTACGTGCTGGCCCTGCTGGTCGTCTGGTTCACCAATCCGGAGCAGGCGCTACCGTTCATGCTCTCGGCGACAGTGCAATCGATGATTGCGGTTGTCGCTGGGGTGGTGATTGTCGGCTTCATCGCACGCTTTGTCGGCACCGGCTTGATCTTGCCCAGCGATATCAAGGACCGATTGCCGCTGCTGGAGAAGCGGCTGAACGTCTTCGTACCCAGGGTAATGCAGATTGTGCGCTGGGTTGTGATTGCGGGCGTGCTGGTTGCCATTGCCCAGGCGTGGGCGCTGTTCGATTTCGCCGGCTGGATCGGCTCGCCCGAGGGTCAGAGCTTTGCCGGGTCGGTTATCTCTGCTGCGCTGATAATCCTGGTCTGTCTGGCCCTCTATGTGGGCGTCTCTTCCTGGGTTGAGTTCCGCCTCAATCCCAATTTCGGCAAGGTGCCGACGGCACGCGAAAAGACCTTGCTGGGTCTGTTCCGCAATGCATTCACCATTGCCCTCATGATTTTCGGGGTGATGCTGGCGCTTGCCCAGATCGGCGTCAACATTGCACCATTGCTGGCCGGCGCCGGTGTGATCGGACTGGCGATTGGTTTCGGCGCGCAAAAGCTGGTGCAGGATATCATCACGGGCATCTTTATCCAGTTCGAGAACGTGATGAACGAGGGCGATGTTGTCGCTGTCGGAGACAAATCCGGTGTCGTGGAAAAGCTCACCATCCGGTCGGTTACCATCCGTGATCTGAACGGCACGGTGCATCTGATCCCGTTTTCATCGGTCGATCAGGTCAGCAACATGGTGCGCGGCTTCTCGTTCCATGTCGCCGAAATCGGCGTGGCCTATGACAGCGATATCGCCGCGGTCAAGCAGGCAATGCTCGATGGCTTCGATCGCCTGATGGAGACCGAGCATAAGGAGTTCATTCTGGATAATCTCGAGATGCACGGCGTTACCGGTTTCGGCGACTCCGCCATCACCGTGCGGGCCCGGATCAAGACCCTGCCTGGCCAGCAATGGGGCACCGGGCGCGCCTATAACGAAATCATCAAGATGATATTCGAAGAGCGCGGAATCGAGATTCCGTATCCTCATGTCACCTATGTCGCCGCGGCCAAGCCCA
>CAXBKI010000498.1:0-2802 GCA_963975955.1 uncultured Devosia sp. | reverse complement strand
GACCGTCAAGGGCATCGAGACCATGACGCGCTTTGCCCTGGCCGTGCTGGCGCTGGCCTCGGGGGTCTATACCTATCTCGGCGTGCGCGGCCTGCTCGATGGCTCGGCCAGCTTCGTGTTCTTTGCCGCCATCATCTATTCGGCCGCGGTCTCGGTGGCGATCTACGCCTTCTGGAGCTTCATGCTGCGCTTCGTGCCGCTGGTGACCTCGGGCGTGCAGCGCATTGCCCTGTTCCTGACCATGGCCATTGGCTGCGCCATGATCATCGCCATGAGCAGCTGGCTCAATGCCGCCGCGCTGGCCGGTTCGGCCGCGCTCGAGCAGCACATGGCCGTGACGCTGCAGGGCTATGCCGAAGATCTCGACAATGCCCATGCCAGTGCGCTGGCCAGCCAGAGCCTGCTGCCCGATGTGGAGCGCGCAGCCGAGCGCTTTGCGGGCCTGGCCGCCGACGAGCGCGAGACCGGCGCCCTGACCGGCTCGACCGGCTCTGGCAGCGTGGTGCAGTTGCTCACCCAGATGAGCGCCCAGATGAACCAGCTCAGCGCCACCATTACCGGCAATCGCGACGAGGTGGCGACGCTGTTCGAGCAGGGCTCCACGCGCCTGGCCAGCATGCGCGAACTGGTTTCGACGCCCGGCGCCGTCGAGCCGCGATCGGACAGTTTCCAGTCCGAAGCCGTGCAGCTTTCCGCCGTCATCGCCGCCCTGCAGCAGACCGATATTGCCGGCTCGGTCAAACGGGCAGCCGCCGACCTCTCGGCCGGCTTCATCGCCCCCGTCGCCAATGGCCAGAGCGCCGACCTCGCCAACCGGCAGGACCAGGTGATGGAAACCGTGCGCGTTTCGGTCGCCGCCCAGTCGGCAGCCCTGGGCGCGGCGGCCGACGAGATCCTTGCCACCCCTGCGGTCGAGCAGCGCCGCTTCGTGCCGCTCTCGAGTGCCGAGGCCGTGCTGCGCTATTGGAGCGACTTCATCCCCAGCTGGGCCGGCGCCATCTCCATCGACCTGCTGCCGGTGGTGCTCGTGCTGGTGCTGATGATCGTCAACGACGCCATGCGCCAGGAATCGCAATCGCTCGAAGAGGCCGAGAACATCACCGCCGCCGAAATGCTGCGCGCCATGGCCCTGTTCCGCCAGATGGAAGCGGCGGGCATCGATGTGGCGACCGGCCAGCCCAGGCCGCTGGTCGAGGCGCCGCCGCCCGCCGCAGCTGACCCCGAGCCGGCCGAAGGCAGGATCGTCCCCGAGACGGTGGAGCCGGACAATACCGTCACGCCCATCGAGACGGCGCAGCGCAAGCGCACCGACGGGCCGCGCCCGGCATGACCAGCCAGGCCAATGCCCGCCCAGCCAATGCCGATGCTCCCCTCTATCGCCGCTGGCTCGAGCGCTTTGCCGCGCTCGACGACGGCAATATTCTGCGCGTGGCCTTTTTCGCGCTGCTGGCCGGCACCGCCGCCGTGCTGTTTGTCGACTATCGCGAGCTGACGGCCAGCGAGGAGACCACCCTCCCCCTGCCCATGCAGCCCATCTTGCCCCCGGCGCGCACCGGCCCCGATACCGGGCCCATGCCCAATGTCACCACCGCGCCCGCCCTGCTCGAGCAGCCGCTCGACATCGCGCTGGGCAGCGGCGGCGACCTGCTGCTGACCGGCACCATCGACCCCGGCGCCGCCCAGCGCTTCGCCGACGAAATCGAGGCGCGCGGCGAATATGTGCGCACCGTGGTGCTCGATTCCCCCGGCGGCTCGGTGCGCGACGCGCTAGCCATCGGCGATCTGATCCATGCGCGCGAACTGGCCACCGAAGTGCGGGCCGGGGCGCTCTGCGCCTCCTCCTGCCCACTGGTCTTTGCGGCGGGCACCAGCCGCCTGGCCAGCCCCGAGGCGGCCATTGGCGTGCACCAGATCTATGCCGGCGCGCTCACCGGCACGCCCCAGGACAATGCACGGATGGCCGGCATGGCCATGAGCGACGCCCAGTCCATCACCGCAACCATCCTGACCGGCCTGACCCGCAGCGGCGTCGATCCGGCGCTGTGGCTGCATGCACTGGAAACCCCGCCCGAACAGCTCTACTATTTTTCCCGTGACGAGATGGTGAGTCTCAAGCTTGTCACGGAATTCCTGCAGAAGTGATGCGTTGACGACGGAACGGGTGGAGGACCTGCACCGTTAACAAAAAACCGACGGCTCTTTGAGGAGGGAGACCATCATGACCGACAGCAAATCCAGCAGTGACAAAACCCTGACCGGGCATCGCGACATCCGGAACTGGGTCGCCGACCGCCAGGGCATTCCCGCCATTGCCCGCGTGCGCAACCGCTTTGGCGAGGAACGCGCCCAGCTCAAGCTGCGCTTTGCGCGCGCTGGTCAATCCAGCCCCTCGCGCCTCGACAGCCCCTCGCGCCTTGACGGCGACATGAGCCCCTGTTCGTGGACGGCCTGGCTGGCCGAACTCGACCGCCAGCAGCTGGCGCTGCAGGTGCGGCCCGATACCGATGGCTTCGAACTGGTGGCCCGCGACAAGGCCAATTAATGGCGCAGGGCGCGCCGCCGCGCCTGCGGCAAGGCCGCCCGGGCCACCGGTATGATATTTGATTCGGCGACGCAGATGCGGTCGCGGCCGGACCTTTTTGCATCATAGAGCGCCGCGTCAGCGCGGCGCATCACATCGTAGAGCCCCTCGCCATCGCCCAGTTGCGCCACCCCGAAACTGGCCGTTGGCAGCAGGCCCGGCACGCTGTCGCTCGCCGTCGGCATGCCGAACTGGCTGCGCACGCGTTCGGCGAAAAGCAC
>CAXBKI010000497.1:0-2804 GCA_963975955.1 uncultured Devosia sp. | reverse complement strand
GTCGGCGGGAGACGCATCGCTGGGCTCGATGCGGCTGCCCTCGCGCTCGAACCTTTCCGCCTTGCGCTGGGCGGACCTGGCCTCCAGCCGCGGCTTGACCAGGTCGATCACGAAGAACACCACCGGATTGAGCACGATGGAAATCAGCGCCCCCGCCAGGATCAGGTCCTGCCCCTCGCGCGGCAGGATGGCCAGCGCCACGCCCATGCTGGCCAGGATGAAGGAGAATTCGCCGATCTGCGCCAGCGAGGCCGAAATCGTCAGCGCCGTGGAAATCGGCCGCTTGAACAGCAGGACGATGCCGAATGCCGCCGCCGACTTGCCGATGATGATGATGAACACCGTGGCCAGCACCGGCAGCGGATTGGTGAGGATGATCATCGGATCAAACAGCATGCCGACCGAAACAAAGAACAGCACCGAAAAGGCGTCGCGCAGCGGCAGGGTTTCCTGGGCGGCGCGATGGGACAATTCGCTCTCGGACAGGATCATGCCGGCAAAGAAGGCGCCCAGCGCCAGCGACACGCCGAACAGCACGGCCGAACCCAGCGCCACGCCCAGGGCAATGGCCAAGACGGCCAGCCGGAACAGTTCGCGGCTGCCGGTATGGGCCGTGCCATGCAGGGCCCAGGGGATGACCCGGCGGCCCACCACCAGCATGAAGCCGACAAAGGCCGCCACCTTGATGAGCGTGAGGCTCAGCACGCCCCAGATCCCCAGCTCGATGCCGGCCAGGCGGGTGACAAAGGAGACGAAGGGATCGTGCACCCCCGTATCATTGCCCCCCAGGCTGGCAATGGCGGGTACCATGACCAGCGCCAGCACCATGGCCAGATCTTCCACGATCAGCCAGCCCACCGCGATGCGGCCGCGCTCGGTCTCGATCAGGCGACGATCCTGCAGCGCCTTGAGCAGCACCACGGTGGAGGCCACCGACAGCGCCAGGCCGAACAGCAGGCCGGCCCCCAGGCTCCAGCCCATCAGGGTCGCCAGTCCCAGACCCAGAAGCGTCGCAAAGGCGATCTGCGCCAGGGCGCCCGGGATCGCCAGGGCGCGCACGCTCATCAGATCCTTGAGCGAAAAATGCAGCCCCACCCCGAACATCAGCAGGATCACGCCCAGCTCGGCCAGCTCCGCGCCCAGCGCCTGGTCGGCGACGAAGCCGGGGGTATAGGGACCCGCCAAGATGCCCGCAAACAGATATCCCACCAGCGGTGGCATCTTGAGCCGATGCGCGATCATCCCGAAGATATATGCCAGCACCAGACCCGCGACGATCGTTGTGATCAGTGGGGTGTCGTGGTGCATAATGCCTCCTGGGCCTGTGTGCATCTGGCGCGAAAACTAATCTCTAGCGTCAGGATGGAGTATAGATCGGTGTTCCGCAAGCGCTGGTCCGGCCACAAGATACCGGCAGTTGGGCGAATTTAGGCCCATGCCGATCCGGCACGCAGCTGCCATGCAGCAAATGCCGGGTGTCAGAAGGGCCCCGCCATGAAACTTTTATGCCTGCCATGTTATTATAGGCAAGAGCGGTCCGCACCCAACCACGCCAGCCGGCGCGGCGTGCCGAGCCCGGACAAGAAGGATCGGCCGTGCGCTTATCACTGGGATGCGAGATCAGCTACGACGTGCTCGACACCGCCACGCTGATCTTCAATATCGAGGCGATGCGCGGCGGGCGCCAGACCGTCCTGAGCGAGCAGCTGGAGCTCTCCCCCGGCGTCACCGCCGACGAAAAGACCGCCGAGGAAAGCGGCAATCGCTATTTGCGGCTGACCGCCCCGCCGGGCTATCTCAATGTGCGCTACACCGCCGAGATCGAGCTCGACCCGCTCCATCGCGCCCCGGCCTTCATCGCCGAAGTCCCCGTGGCCACCCTGCCCATCGACACCCTGCCCTTTCTGAACGCGTCGCGCTACTGCCCCTCCGACCAGCTCTCCCGCTTTGCCATTCGCCAGTTCGGCAATATCGCTCCCGGCTTTGGCCGCGTGGTGGAAATCTGCAACTGGATCAATGCCGAGGTCGATTACCAGTTCGGCACCAGCGACACCGCGACCACGGCCGCCGGCACATTTTCCACCCGCGCCGGGGTCTGTCGCGACTTCGCCCATCTGGGCATCACCTTCTGCCGCGCACTGGGCATCCCGGCCCGCTTTGTCAGCTGCTACGCCTGGCAGCTGGAACCACAAGATTTCCACGCGGTGTTTGAAGCCTATCTCGGCGATCGCTGGTATCTGTTTGATCCCACCCGCATGGCGACGCTGGACGGCATGGTGCGCATTGCCTGCGGGCGCGACGCCGCCGACACGGCCTTTGCCACCATTTTCGGCGCGGTCAATCCCCGCAATGTCTGGGTCTGGGCCAATTCCCCCGACCAGAACCCCGGCGCCGAATGGACCACCGACGCGGTCAGCACAACCCAGGACTAGCCGCGCGCTGCACCCTTCCCCGGCGCAGGCGGCGGCAGCATTGCAATGCAGACGCGCGCAAACAGGGTTTCGCTGGCGCACGGCATTTGCTATCGGAACAGGCGTGGTCTCGTAGCTCAGTTGGATAGAGCACAGGATTCCTAATCCTGGGGTCGTGGGTTCGAATCCCGCCGAGATCACCACCGCAGCTCTCGCCTGCCTGTCGCGCCAATTCCCCCCATTCCCGCTATTGGGTCAGGTCAACCGCCCTGCCTGTCGAGCCTCCAGCCAGGGGCTGCATGCCGGGGCAGGCTGTTAAGCCGGCGGCAGGAGTGGCGGGTTATAACCGGTTCCACCATGATTTGGCCTTGCTGCCGCTTTATCGGCCACCAA
>CAXBKI010000496.1:0-2811 GCA_963975955.1 uncultured Devosia sp. | reverse complement strand
AGGCGGCCGCCGCCATGGGCGACTATGTCGACCTCGAAAAATTCAGGGCCATTGCCGCGCCGCTGGCCGAGGCTGACCACGGCACCCCGCGCCTGGTACCGCTGGGCCAACACATCGCCATCGCCCGCGACGATGCCTTTGCCTTTGCCTATCCCCATCTGCTCGATGGCTGGCGGGCGCTGGGGGCCGAGCTGAGCTTTTTCTCGCCGCTGGCCGATGAAGGTCCTGCCGCCGATGCCGACGCCGTATTCCTGCCCGGCGGCTATCCCGAGCTGCATGGCGCGACCCTGGCAGCCGCCAGCGCCTTCAGGGCAGGGCTTGTCGCGGCACAGTCCCGCAATGCCCTGATCTATGGCGAGTGCGGGGGCTTCATGGTGCTGGGCGAGGCGCTGGTCGATAAATCGGGCGTCAGCCACGCCATGGCTGGGCTCCTGCCGCTGACCACCCGCATCGATCGCCCCAAGCGCATCCTGGGTTACCGACGCCTGGTGCAGTCGGGGGATCTGCCCTGGCCCGGCCAGCTCAATGGCCACGAATTTCACTATTCATCGGCGCGGCAATCGCGCCTGCCGCCGCTGTTTGCCGCCACCGACGCGCGGGGGGATGCCCTGCCGCCAATGGGCGCGGTGATCGGCCGGGTCATGGGGTCTTACGCCCACGTGATTGATGCGGCATAAGGCTGGCCATGGCTAAGGCATTGATGTTCATGGGTACCGGTTCGGATGTCGGCAAGTCGCTGATCGTGGCGGGGCTGTGCCGGGTGCTGGCCAATCGCGGCCTCAAGGTCGCGCCGTTCAAGCCGCAGAACATGAGCAACAATGCCGCCGTCACCGCCGATGGCGGCGAGATCGGCCGGGCGCAGGCGCTGCAGGCGCGGGCCAGCCGGCGAGCGTCCGTCACGGCGATGAACCCGGTTCTGCTCAAACCTGAACTGGAAACCGGTTCACAGGTCGTGGTGCGCGGCAAAAGGCGGGCGTCGATGACCGCGCGCGCCTACTGGGCCGAGCGCGGCAAGCTGCTGCCAGAAGTGCTGTCGGCGTTCCACGAACTGGCGTCCGAAGTCGATTTCGTGATTGTCGAAGGGGCGGGAAGCGCCTCCGAGGTCAATCTGCGCGGCAACGACATTGCCAATTTCGGATTCGCCCAAGCTGCTGATATTCCAGTTGTTTTGGTCGGCGATATCCATCGCGGCGGCGTCATTGCCTCGGTCGTGGGCACCTTTGCAGTGATCGATCCGGCCGACGCCGGACGCATCCGAGCCAGCCTGATTAACAAGTTTCAGGGTGATCCTGCCCTGTTCGCCGATGGCATCACCTTTCTGGCCGGGCGAACCGGGGTTCCCTGCCTTGGCCCGGTGCCCTGGTTTGCCGATGCGGCAAAGCTGCCCGCCGAGGACGTCATGGCCCTGGCCGACTATACCGGCAATGCCGCCGGTCAGTTCACCATCGCCGTGCCGCAACTGCCGCGTATCGCCAATTTCGACGATCTCGATCCGCTGCGGGCCGAGCCCAATGTCAATCTCGTGCTGGTGCAGCCGGGGCAGGCCATCCCCCGCAATGCCGATCTCATCATCCTTCCCGGCTCAAAGGCCACGCGCAGCGATCTGGCCGCCCTGCGCGCCAATGGCTGGGACACCGATATTATCGCCCATCACCGGGCCGGGGATAAAATTCTGGGCATTTGTGGCGGCTACCAGATGCTGGGGCGCTCCATCGCCGATCCCGACGGCATCGAGGGAACGCCCGGAACCAGCGCGGGACTGGGGCTTCTCGATGTCGAAACAGTGCTCTCGCCGGTCAAGCAGCTGCGGGTGGAAGAGGCCGTGCACCTGGCCTCGGGCGCTGCTATTGCGGGCTATCACATGCATATGGGCATTAGCATGGGCTTCGATGTGTCACGACCTTTTGCCCGGATAGGTGAACATGATGAGGGTGCGGTCAGTGCCGACGGGCGCGTGCAGGGAACCTACCTGCACGGCCTGTTTGCCGCCGACGGTTTCCGCCGGGCGATACTGGGCAATCTTGCCAGTCCCGATTTCGCCTATGAGGCGAGCATCGAGCAGACGCTCGATGCCCTGGCGGCCCATCTCGAACGACATCTCGACATCGATGCTGGGCCTCGCCGAAACGATTGGGCAGAACTGATGCATGCACTGATTGCGCCCCTGACGCTGCTGCTCGAGCGCTGGCAGGGCTATCCCCAGGCTGTCCTTGACCGGATCGGCCATCCGGTAATGTGGATGGGGGCGTTGCTGAGCTGGCTCGAGGGGCGGTTGTACCGGCCCGGCCAGTCCGCTGTCGTGCGCAAGACCCGTGGAATCGTTACCATGGTGCTGCTCCTGGCCGTCACCCTTCTGGTGACTGTCCCCATCCAGCAGATCCTGCGCCAGATCCCGCTTGGCTGGCTGCTCGAGATCGTGCTGGCGGCCCCCTTTCTCGCGCAAAAGGAGCTCGGTCGCGCCGTCCAGGCCGTGGCCGGTGCGCTGCTGACCTCGCTGGAGGCGGGGCGCGAGGCGGTGAGCCAGATCGTTGGACGCGATCCGCAGCAGCTCGATACCGCCGGCGTTTCGCGTGCCGCCGTCGAGACATTGGCCGAAAGCACCTCGGACGGCGTGGTTGCCCCGTGGTTCTGGCTGGTGCTGCTCGGCCTGCCGGGGGTCGCGCTCTACAAGGCCATCAATACCGCCGACTCCATGATCGGTCACCACAATGAGCGCTATCGCGACTTTGGCTGGGGCGCCGCGCGGCTCGACGACCTGGTCAATCTCATCCCTGCGCGCTTGACCGCTGTACTGGTGACCATTGCCTGCTT
>CAXBKI010000495.1:0-2812 GCA_963975955.1 uncultured Devosia sp. | reverse complement strand
CATGATGATCACCGGCTGGAAGTTCGGCTATTTTGCGCGCCGCACGCTGGGTGCCCGCGACTTCCTCGAGATCGACGCGCCACGCGCCGAAGCGATCCTGGCCAATTTCGTCCCCTCGGTGCGCCCGCTGGTGACGATCGACGGCGCGCTGATCGGCCTGCCCTGGGCGATGTCGACACCGGTTACCTGGATCAATATGGCGCTCTGGGAGGCCGCTGGCCTCGATACAGACATCCCCATGGATGTCACGCATGAGTGGCTGCTCGAGCAGGCTACGGTGCTCGACAAGGCGCTCAAGGCCAAAAACCACCCGACCTATCGCACGGCACTGGACCTTTCCAACAATGAGTGGACCAGCCAGGCCTATATCCAGAACGCGGGTGGCTATATCATCGACCCGGAGGGCAAGCTGACCATCGATAGCGCCGAGGCGGCTTTGGGCATGAGCAAATTTGCCGAACCCGTCAAGGCCGGGCTCTGGCAGCCGGTAGATGCTGCAACGCAACGCACCGCCTTTTCCAGCGGCGCGCTGGCCATCTCGGCGACCTCCTCGGCCAGTGCCAGTGGCTTCAACGCCCTGCCATTTCCGGTTGTCGCCCGCAAATTTCCGCGCATTGGCGCGACGCGCAGCATGAATTCAGGCGGCAATTTCCTTGCCGTCTATACCCGCGACGACGAGCGGGCCAAGGCGGCCTTCACCTTCCTCGAATTTGCGGCCAGCGCTGAAGGTCAGGAAATCTGGTCGGAAGTGGGCTATCTGAACACTTCGGTCCACACCGTGCCGCAGATGGCCAATCAGGAAGCGGCCGCAGCCCAGCTGGTCGACGGCCTGACGGCCGAAACGATCTGGCCGGGCGACCGCGGCCTGGAAGCCCAGAACGCCTGGCGCAAGTCGGTGGCGCGCATTCTCGAAGGGCAGGACGTGGCCGAGGCCCTCGCAGGCGCGCGTTCAGATATCGCTCAACTGATCAGCTAGATCCATGTCGGACCAGATCATGGATGTGTCGGACCCGCCATCGGGTCCGGCTATGGCGCGCGATGGGGCAGACAGCGCCTGGCGGGAGCGCGGCAAGGCACTCTGGCGGGCCATCGTGCCCTATATCTTTGTTGCGCCGGCGCTGCTGTTTGTTGGCGTGTTCCTCTACTTGCCGATCGCCTTTTCGGCCGGCCTGTCGTTTAGCGACTGGAACTTTGTCCGCCCGGAGGCCCATTGGGTGGGGCTGGAAAACTACCGCATCGTGCTGAGCGATCCGTCATTCCATGCGGCGGCGCTCAATACCCTCGTCTACACCCTGATCCTGGCGCCGCTGCAGATCGTGGTGCCGCTGCTGCTGGCGCGCCTCTTGGCCGGTCTGGGCCGCAGCCGGATGGGCGATTTCTACAAAAGTGCGCTGTTCCTGCCCACCATCGTGTCGTTCTCGATCGCCGGGGCCAGCTGGCTGTGGATATTCAATTCCATCAATGGCTTTCTCAATGCCGTGCTGCGACTCGTTGGCATGGATGGCCTGCGCTGGCTCGAGAGCCCGGACCTGGCCATCTGGTCGGTTTCAACGGTGGTGTTCTGGAAGGCTTCGGGCCTGAACATGATCCTCTATCTTGCCGCGCTCACCGCCATTCCGCGCGAACTGATTGAGGCGTCGCGCCTGGATGCAGCGGGCCCCTGGCGGCGTCTCTGGCAGATCGAGGTGCCCCTGATTTCGCCCACCATCTTCTTTGTGATGATCACGACGGTGATGAGCGTAATGGATGATATCGTCGGCGTTGTCGGGGTCATGACCGATGGCGGGCCGGTCGATGCCACCACCAACCTGCTCTATTATTTGTACCAGAAGGGCATGCAGTTCTTCCAGTTTGGCCATGCCAGTGCGGTGGCCATCATCATTGCCGCCATTGTCGGCCTGATCACCTGGCTGCAATTCCGCTTCATGGAACGGCAGGTCCACTATGAATAGCGCCGGCAATAACAGGCTGGGGTCCCATCTTGTGCTGGGGCTGGCGACAATCCTGACGCTGTTTCCGCTGTTCTGGACCTTCACCACCGCCTTCACCCCCAACGAACTGGTGCTGTCCCAACCCATAAGGTTTTGGCCCGAGCATCCCACGCTGGACAATTTCCGCATTGCCTTCGAGCGCCACCCGGTCGGCCTGTGGATGCTCAACGCCTGCATCGTCGCCATTGCGGTGACGCTGGGCAAGCTGGTCATCGCCTTGCCGGCTGCCTATGCCTTTGCCCGCATGGAGTTTCGCGGCCGCAATGCCATGTTCTGGATTGTCGTGGCGACGCTGACAATTCCCTCGGTCATCGGCATCGTGCCCACCTTCATCGCCATCGTTAAAGTGGGTCTCTATGACACCCTGGCCGGGGTGATCATCCCGTCTATCGCCTATGTCGGCTTCTATATTTTCTATCTCCGGCAGAATTTCAAATCGCTGCCCTCCGAGATGTTCGATGCCGCACGGATCGATGGTGCCGGCGTGCTGGGTCAGTTCTGGACCATCGCCATCCCCAATGTGCTGCCGGCGATTGCCGCGGTTTCCATGCTGTCGTTTCTGGGCGCCTGGAACATCTATTTCTGGTCGCTGCTGGTTCTGGAAAGCCCGCAAAACAAGACCATCACCATTGGTATCAAGGCTTTTTCCGATGTCGAGGCCGCCAATCAGCTGTGGGGCCCGTTGATGGCCACTGCACTGGTCGGCATCGCGCCCATTCTCATCGTATTTCTGTTCGCCCAGCGCAGCATGCTTGAAGCTGTCGCGCCCGGCAGTGGAGGCAAAGGCTGATGGCCCGCATTCTGGTTATCGGCTCCATCAA
>CAXBKI010000494.1:0-2812 GCA_963975955.1 uncultured Devosia sp. | reverse complement strand
CTTCGGCGCAATCGGGCGTGGTCTTTTCCACATCGGTCTTGACCTCGGCATAGGCCTTGGCAGCGCTGGCTTCATCCAGCCCCACACTGGCTTCCAGCCGCTTCTGATCGCCGGCCATGCCGGCCTTGACGTCATCGGCAACGGGAATGGCGCAGATATCGATCACCGCCAGCGTGGCGTAAAAACCGGTCAGCAGATTGGCCTGCTTGGGAGCGGTGGGGATGGCGGCCGCCGGATCCACCACGATATCGGTGGCAGCAGGGGCAGCCGGGGCGGCTGCAGGGGCGGCCGGAGCGACGTCCTGCGCCATGGCAGAGTTGAGGCCAAGGGCGAGGACGGCAAGCACGGCGATAGTTCGGTTCATTGGGAACACCTTCAGGAGACGAGTTGTCCCCTATCAACGTCCACAATGTGGCTTCAGAACGACGTGTGCTCTGATTGCGGGTGATGCACGGGCAAATCCGCCCAATCGCGCAGCGACAGTGTATCGGCATCCCGGGCGGGCCGGGCCGTTGAACTGGTGCGCGCGACGAGGCGGCGCACGAAACGGGTTAGACTAGACATTTTGTGACCTCCTTTGGGTCTGGCGTTAGCAATGCTTGCTCATATGCGCCCCGCGGCTGCGCTGCACAATAGACAAGGTCGCATTCCGGTTATAGAAAAACTATATGGACAACCCTTTCCCCATCCCGCTCAACGCGCTACGGGCCATCGAGATCGTGGCGCGTCGCGGCGCGCTGGCGCCCGCGGCCGAGGAGCTGGGCGTCACCGTGGGCGCGGTGAGCCAGCATTTGCGGCGTGCCGAGGAGCGGCTGGGTATGGAGCTGTTCGAGCGCACCCCGAGCGGGCTGCGGCCGCTGCCCCTGCTCAAGGCGGCGCTGCCACAGCTGACCGCCGGCTTTACCGGGCTGGCGGACGGGCTGGCGAGCCTGAAGGGCAGCGATGAAAACGTGCTCAACCTGACGGTGGGCAGTGTTTTCGCCTCGCGCTGGCTGATCTGGCGGATCACCAAATTTGGCCAGGCCCACCCCGATATCGAGCTGCGGCTTAATGTGAGCGCCACAATGGTCGATCTCAGCCGGCCCGATGTCGACTGCGGCATCCGCTTTGGCCTGGGCAAATGGCCGGGCGTGAGCGCCCAGCTGGTGGGCGGCACGGCCTATCAGCCGGTATGCGCGCCGCCGGTGGCCGCGCGGCTGACCCGGCTGGCCGATCTGGGCCATGTGCCGGTGATCCAGGACGAAACCACCATGCTCAGCTGGGACGCCTGGCGGACCCAGGTGGGGCTGGACCCCGGCGTCAAGCTCAGCGGCCCGGTCTATTCGGATGCCTCGCTGGCGTTCGATGCGGCGATTTCCGAACAGGGCGTGCTGATGGCCGCCGACATGATGAGCGCCGATGCGGTCTGTGACGGGCGGCTGGTGCGACCCTTCAACCGGCCCGTCGAGGGACCGCAGGGCTATTGGCTGGTGGTTGCCAAGGGACGGCGGGAAAGCCGCAAGCTGCGTGCGCTGCGGCAATGGCTGGCCGTGGAAGTGCCCGCCAGCGTTGATGGCTATCTCAACCAGGCGCGAGCGTGAGCGGCGGGGACCGGACGCCGCCGGGGACGGGCCTGCCGCAGTGCCCGGCGCGCGGCAGGCGTACCATGGCGGTTTCGCCACCGTCCGGCGGAGCGCAGAACCCATGCGCGCCATGGGATAGCCAGCCGGCGGTGCGCCGGGCTAAGGAGAGCCATGGCAGATAGTTATCGGGCATGGCTGCGCGGCGCGCTCAAATGGCAGGACATTGCGGTGATTGACCTGCGGGACGATGACGGCACCGGCAAGAAGCTGCAAAGCTGCGGCCTGAAAACGCTGGGCGAGATCGACAAGATCGACGGCCCCAGGCTGCTTGCCATCGAGGGCATGGGCATCGGCGTGATCAAGCGCGTGCGCGCCATCATCAAGAAATGCAAGGCAACCGAACGACGCCGGCGCCCCATGGCGGTGAGCTATGTGCGCACCGAGCGGGAATTTCCGGAGTAGGAGCCCGTCCACCTGGCCTGCCATTCGAGCGCCGCTCGCCTGACCCTCTCACCGCGCGTCGCGCCCTGGCGCGATCCTGCTGCCGGACGGCCGAAGCCCATCAAGGGGCAGGCGGGACGCGGTGGCCGGCTCGGATGGGGTGGGAGTAGGATAGGCGGCTTTTGGGCATAGTATGCAGTAAGCGGACATTCGGCATGGGTCATCCCAACATGGCCCTAAAATTATCAGCCGGCAGCAACGTCGTCTTGCACGGTGCGTCTGTAAGGCGTCGTTGGACGGCCGATCAAGGTGCTCAGTTGCCGGCCATTGTCCTCCAGCTCGTTCCTGGATGCGCTGATGTCGGACTCGGCGATCAACTCGGCCACGACGTCTGGAAGTCCCATTCCGATGAGGGCCTGCTTGAATTTGGCCTTGGGCATGTCCTGATAGGTGACTGGTCTGCTCGCTGCTGACGCGATGGTGTGTGCTAAGTCGGCCAGGTCATAACTCTCGTCTCCGGCCAGCTCATAGACTCGCCCTTCTTGCCCATCCATGGTCAGAACGACTGCCGCTGCCGCCGCATAGTCGGCACGTGTCGCGGACGAGAAACGCCCTTGTCCAGCGCTGCCAATGACGGCGCCATGCTGCAGTGCAGGTTGCATGGAGGGCGTGTGGTTTTCCGTGTACCAGCCGTGCCGAAGCAGGACGAATGGCAGACCAGAGACCCGCAATGCGGCTTCGGTGGCCTTGTGGTCCGCAGCAAGGCCGGAGGTCGCCGTATCGGCATGCAGCAGGCTGGTGTAAGCCAG
>CAXBKI010000493.1:0-2812 GCA_963975955.1 uncultured Devosia sp. | reverse complement strand
TCGTGACTTTGGCCAGCGCAGGCTATTCGGCAGCCGCGCGCTTGGGCTGGACCGCCTGGGCATAGGCGTCGATCAGCGTCCGGCAGCCTTCGGCAGGCTTGAAGTGATATTGACCGATCTCGCTGACCGGTGTCACTTCCGCCGCCGTGCCCGTCAGGAAGCACTCGTCGAAATTGGCCAGCTCCTCGGGCATGATGTGCCACTCGGTGACCGTGTAGCCATTGTGCTTGGCCAGTTCGATCAGCGTCTGGCGTGTAATGCCGTTCAGGAAGCAGTCCGGCGTCGGCGTCGTGATGTCCTTGCCCTTGATGAAGAACACATTGGCGCCGGTGGCCTCGGCGACCTGGCCGCGATAGTCGAGCATAAGCGCGTCGGCATAGCCGGCCTTCTCGGCGGCATGCTTGGACAGCGTGCAGATCATGTAGAGGCCGGCCGCCTTGGCCGAGGACGGGATCGTCTCCGGCGACGGGCGCTTCCACTTGCTCCTCTCCAGGCGGATGCCCTTGAGCTTTTCCTCGACCGAGAAATAGCTCGGCCAGACCCAGGCAGCGATCGCCAGGTGCACCGTGTTGTTGCGCGCCGGAACGCTCAGCTCTTCCGAACCGCGCCAGGCGACGGGGCGCACATAGGCATCAACCAGGCCGTTCTTTTCCAGCACCGCGCGCTTGGCTTCCTCGATCTGGTCGACCGACCAGGGCATCGGCATGTCCAGCGTCGCCGCCGAGCGGATCAGCCGTTCGGTATGCTCGCGCGACTTGAAGATCTCGCCGCCATAGGCGCGCTCGCCTTCAAATACCGAGCTGGCGTAATGCAGCCCGTGGGTCAGCACGTGAATCTTTGCATCTTTCCAAGGTTTGAAGTCGCCATCAAACCAGATCCAGCCTTCACGCTGGTCCATCGGCACGCCGGCCATCGTCGTCTCCTGAAACATACTTGCAGACGCCCCTCGGCCGCCTGTTTGGCAGCAATCATGCCCGAGCTCCAAGGCCTTGGCAAACTACAAAGGCTGAGGGATAAGACATCAGTGGCGTCCTGATAGGAAGACAATGGCAGCGTACGAAATAAATGTCAACAAAGCTGACATAAATTACGCTGGCCCCGACGGCGAGGCCCTCCCCCTCGACATCATGGGCCTGTTCTTCTTCGCCTACCGGGACTTTACCGGCGACGCCGACGCCATGCTGGGCCACCAGGGCTTCGGCCGGGCCCATCACCGCGTGCTGTACTTCGTCTGCCTGCGGCCCGGAATGCCGGTGGCCGATCTGCTCGACATACTCAAGATTACCAAGCAAAGCCTGGCCCGCGTGCTCCGCCAGCTGATCGACAATGGCTATATCGAGCAGAAGACCGGTCGCTCGGACCGTCGACAGCGCCTGCTGTTCGCCACCGACAAGGGGCGCAGCCTGTTCAGCACCCTGTCCGCCACGCAGGCCAGCCGCATCAATGACGCCATTGCCGGCCTGCCCGCGGAATCGCGCCAGATCGTGTCCCGGTTCCTCGCGGGCATGGTCGATCCGGATGATCGGGCTACCCTGGAGCGGCTGAACCTGACGACGGGGCTCTAGTTCCCCATCGTTGAGCGATGCGCCCAGCCGGTCATCCGCTTCTCCAGCAAGGCCATCAGCGCGTACATGGCAATGCCCTCGACCGCCAGCATCATTAGTCCGGCAAATACCAGCGGCACATTGAACTGGCTTTGCGCCGAGCTCATCATGTTGCCCAACCCGGAATTGGATGCCACGGTCTCCGACACGACCGAGCCCACAAAGGCCAGCGTAATGGCGATCTTCAGCGATCCGAAGAAATAGGGCATCGAGCGCGGAATGCCGACCTTGAGCATGATGTCGAGTTTCCTGGCCCCAAGCGCCCGCAATACGTCCTCGGTCTCCGGCTCGATCGTTGCCAGGCCGGTTGCGACATTGACCACAATGGGAAAGAACGAAATCAGGAATGCGGTCAGCACGGCCGGCACAGTGCCGATCCCGAACCAGATCACCAGGATTGGCACCAGCGCGACCTTGGGAATGGCATTGAACCCGATCATGATCGGATAGAGCCCGGCATAGATCGACTTGGACCAGCCGATGAACAGGCCAAGCCCGAGCCCGGCGACCACCGCGATCAGAAAGCCCAGCACGGTCGTGTAGAGCGTCTGCACCGAGTTCTTCCAGATCGGCGACCAGTATTGCACCATGGCCTCGGCAATGCGGCTGGGCGCCGGGAGGATGGTCTGGGAAATCCCCATCGCGCGCACCATGACTTCCCAGATGGCGAACAGCGCGATGGTGTAGAGCCAGGGAGCCAGGATCAGCCAGTTGATCCTGAAGCTCCTGGGTGGCGGCAACGTTGAATCGGCAATGACGCTTTCGATGCTGGTCATGCTGCAGCCCTCGCCGTCGCGATCTCGCCATGCAGCGCCTGCACCATTTCGTTGAAGGCGCCGTCATAGAGAATGTCGAGCTGTCTTGGTCGGGCGAACGGCACCCTATGCTCTGCCGCCACCCGCCCCGGCCGCGCGCTCATGACCAGAACCTTGTCGGCCAGAAACACCGACTCGCGTAGATCGTGGGTGACCAGCACGATGGTGACATCCTGCGCGGCATGCAGATCGCGAATGACGCACCACAGTTCCTCGCGGGTAAAGGCATCGAGGGCGCCGAACGGCTCGTCCAGCATCAGCAGTTCGGGCTCGTGAATCAGCGCCCGGCACAGATTGGCGCGCTGCTGCATGCCCCCCGACAATTGCCAGGGAAACTTGTCGCCAAAGCCTTTCAACCCCACCGTCTCGAGCAGGCGCTCGGCCTTCTCGACA
>CAXBKI010000492.1:0-2827 GCA_963975955.1 uncultured Devosia sp. | reverse complement strand
TTGGTGCGTGGGTTGAGCGAAGCGTAAGGGTCTTGAAAGATCATCTGCACGCGGCGGCGGAACGGGATGAGGTCGCGCTCGGACAGCCTGGCGACGTCCTGGCCGTCAAACAGCATCTGGCCCGAAGTGGGCTGATAGAGCCGGATCAGCGTGCGGGCGAGCGTGGACTTGCCGCAGCCGGATTCGCCGACAAGGCCCAGGGTTTCGCCACGGCGAATATCGAGATCGACGCCGTCGACGGCCCGCAGCAGCGGCTTGGGACCGAACAGGCGATGGCCCACGGCGAAGTGCTTCTTGAGGTTGCGGATGGAGACGAGAGGGGCGGTTGCTCCGAGCTCCACCCCCTCCCGGCCTCCCCCATCAAGGGGGAGGTGAAGGTCAGCGTTTGCGGGGTGATTGGGGATCATGCGGCTACCGCCGTGTTGACACCGGCAATGCGGGGCGCATCGGGGTGGTGGAGCCAGCAGCGCGCGCCGTGGGCGTCGCCGAAGACCGGTGGCAGCGCCTGCTGGCACTGACGCATGGCATGCGGACAACGGGCGGTGAACGGGCAGCCGGCGGGTGGATGGGCCATGTCGGGGGGCGAACCGGCAATGGGGGTCAGGCGCTGGTGGCTGTCGTCGCGCAGGTCGGGCACGGCGGCGAGCAGCCCCTGGGTATAGGGGTGGCGCGGGGTGGCAAAGAGCGCGCGGACCGGGCCGGTTACCATGCCGCCATAGAGCACCACGATGCGGTCGGTGACCTCGGCGATGACCCCCAGGTCGTGGGTGATCAGGATGACCGCCATGCCCAGACGCTGCTGCAGATCCTTGAGCAGCCCCAGTATCTGGCGCTGGATGGTGACGTCGAGCGCGGTGGTGGGCTCGTCGGCGATGAGGAGCCTGGGATCACAGGCGAGGGCAATGGCGATCATCACGCGCTGGCGCATGCCGCCGGAGAACTCATGCGGATAGGACGCCAGGCGCTCGGCGGCGGCGGGGATGCGCACCAGCTCGAACAGCTCGATGGCGCGGGCGCGGGCCTGGGCGCGGCTGGCCTTGCGGTGGCGCAGAATGGTCTCGATGACCTGTTCGCCCACGCTCAAGGTGGGATTGAGGCTGGTCATGGGATCCTGAAAGATCATGCCGATCCTGTTGCCACGGATATCGCGCAGATCGGCTTCCTCGAGCGCCAGCAGATCCTGGCCATCGAACAGGGCCGAGCCGGACTTGATGCGGCCAGACGCCTTGAGCAGGCGCAGCACGGACATGCAGGTGATGGACTTGCCCGAGCCCGATTCCCCGACAATGCCCAGGATCTCGCCGGGATAGACATCGAAGCTGACCCCGCGCACGGCCTGCACTTCGCCGCGCTGGGAGAAAAAGCTGGTGGTCAGGTCGCGGACCGAGAGGATGGGAGCGGTCATTTGCGAAACCTCGGATCAAGCGCGTCGCGCAGGCCATCGCCGAGGAAGTTGAAGGCGAACATGGTCAGCGAAATGGCAGCGGCGGGAAAGAACAGCTGGTGCGGATAAGCGCGCATGGTTTCCACCGCGTCCGAGGTCAGCGTGCCCCAGGATGCCAGAGGCGGGGTGACGCCCAGGCCGATAAAGCTCATGAAGCTCTCGATGAAGATGGCCGAGGGGATCAGCATGGTCAGGGTGACGATGATCGGCCCGATCGAATTGGGCAAAAGATGCCTGATCAAGATGCGCGGCGTGCCGGCGCCCATGGTGCGGGCGGCGGCGATATAGTCCTGGCTTTTCAGGCTCAATATCTGGCCGCGCACGATGCGGGCCATATCGACCCAGAACACCGAACCAATGGCGATGATGATGGAATAGAGCCCGGAATCAAACACCACCATGAGCAGGACCACGTAAAGGGTCAGGGGTATGGTGGCGATGATCTCGACAATGCGCATCATGATAGCATCGGTCTTGCCGCCGATATAGCCGGCCAGGCCGCCATAGAAGATGCCGATGAAGAAGTTCACCAGGGTGGCAACGAAGGCGACGGTGAGCGAGATGCGGGCGCCATAGAGCTGGCGCACCAGCACGTCGCGGCCGAGCTGGTCGGTGCCGAAGAGGTAGGTGCGGTTCCAGGACCAGCCGCCGGGCGAAATAAGGGCACCATCGGCGGCCCGGATGGTGGGCGGCAGGCTGGCATAGTCGAGCGTGACCGCGGTATCTCCGAAGGTGAAAGGCTGGGCCTTTTTGATGATGTCCTTGCGCCCGCCGCGCAGCAGACCGAGCACATGTCCGTCGCCATCAACCTCATAGAGATTGAAATTGGAGGCATTGAGGAAAAAGCGCGTCGTGCCCCCCTGCCCGTCCGACACGGCATAGGTCTCGAAGGCCGGCGGGATATTGGCCAGCTTGAGGTTCTGCTCGAAATAGTTGAAGGGGCTGAACAGCGGGCCGAAAGTGGCAGCCAGGATCAGCAGCACAATAAAGCCGAGCGCCACGACGGCGGGCCTGTTGGCCCAGAGGCGGCGGCGCGCATCCTGCCAATAGGTCAGGCTGGGGCTGGTGATGATCGCTTCGGCGTCGCCGGGCGAAAGCCTTTCCCACATGTGTGGGGCGATGTCGGCATGCTGGTCGGTCATGCGCTGGCCCTCGACAGCTTGATGCGCGGGTCGAGCACGGCATAGAGCAGATCAACGATCAGGATCATCACCATCAGGGCGGCGGCGTAGAAGATGGTGATGCCCATGATGGCGGTATAATCGCGGTTGGTGATCGAGAGCACGAACTGCCGGCCGATGCCGGGCAGCGCGAAAATCTGCTCGATGACGAAGCTGCCGGTGATGAGATTGGCAACGACCGGACCGAGCACGGTGACGACCG
>CAXBKI010000491.1:0-2829 GCA_963975955.1 uncultured Devosia sp. | reverse complement strand
TTGGGGGCCATGGCCCGCGCGGTCGAAGTGTTCCGCGAGAACGGGCTCAAGGTGAGCCAGATGACCCAGGCAGAAGCGGCCCAGGTCATCCGCAACCAGGCCGAGCGCGCCGCCATGATGCAGGCGCTGCAGCGCGCCTTCGGCAATGTGGTGGATGCCGCCATTGCCGGCGATTTCAGCAAGAGGGTCGATGCCCAGTTCGCCGATGCCGAACTCAATGCGCTGGCGGCCTCGGTCAATGCCCTGGTGGACACGGTAGACCGCGGACTGGGCGAAACCGGCGACGTCCTGGCGGGACTGGCCAATACCGACCTGACGCAGCGTGTGACCGGCAATTTCGAGGGTGCCTTTGCCCGCCTCAAGAACGACACCAATGCGGTGGCGGAAAAGCTGGGCGAAATCGTGGGTCAGTTGCGCAATACGTCGGGGGCATTGAAGACGGCCACCGGCGAAATTCTTTCCGGCGCCAACGATCTGAGCGAGCGCACCACTCGGCAGGCGGCCACCATTGAAGAGACATCGGCAGCGATGGAACATCTGGCCGGCACGGTGATGGAGAATGCCAAGAAGGCCGAGATCGCCAACAAGCAGGCGCTGGCGGTGTCCCAGACCGCCGAGGAAGGCGGCGTGGTGATGGGCCAGACCACCGAGGCGATGGATCGGATTACCCAGTCTTCAGCCAAGATCTCCAACATTATCGGGCTGATCGACGATATCGCCTTCCAGACCAATTTGCTGGCGCTCAATGCCTCGGTGGAGGCGGCGCGGGCCGGCGACGCGGGCAAGGGCTTTGCCGTGGTGGCCGTGGAAGTGCGCCGCCTGGCGCAATCGGCCGCATCGGCTTCGGCCGACGTCAAGGCGCTGGTGGAACAGTCCGCAACCGAAGTGGAGGGCGGGAGCAGGCTGGTGGCCAGCGCGGCCGAGAAACTGTCGAGCATGCTCTCGGGCATCCGGGACAACACCAAGGCGCTCGAATCCATTTCGCGTGAGAGCCGGTTGCAGGCGTCCTCCATCGACGAGGTCAATGTCGCCGTCCGTGCCATGGACGAGGTAACCCAGCACAATGCGGCCCTCGTGGAAGAGATCAATGCCGCGATCGAGCAAACGGAGGCTCAGGCTACCGAACTGGACAGGATCGTCGATATCTTTGTGCTCGACGCCAGCAGCGGCCGGCCCCAACGCGGCGCGCCAAGCGCACAGGCACCTGGCAACAGCGTCAAGGGACTACAGGAAAGGGTCAAGCATGCCGCCAAGGCCTATATCAGCAAGGGCAATGCCGCGGTCGTGCAGGACTGGAACGAGTTCTAGACGCAGCCAGACCTAAGAACCAGACTTTGTGATCGCGGTGTGCCCCATGACAGGGCCGCCGCGATCGGTGCTTTTGGCCGAGCCTTCGCCCGCAGAGTCTACTGCAGCCATATTAAAGCTTTCGGCGGAATATTTTACGCATCATCAACTTTTGGTGCCCATTGCTGCACCAACCACCGCCGAGTCGTCGACTTTGCGGACCGGGGGCATTTCAGCACAGGGCGATAACCAACCATGGCTAAATTCAGACTTCCCACCCCGCGGATTAATGGCAAGATTCTTGCGATTGCCGCAACGACACTGGTTGGGATGGCCTTGATCGGCGCCATTTATCTGACGCAAAGGGCGCAGATTGACATCCTGACCGCCCAGGAGCGCTCGGCAACGCAGAAATTTGAGACGCTCGCCAATGCCAGCAAGATGACCGAAGCGGTGCGCAGAGTCGTTGGCGAACTGGTGCTCGCTCCGTCGGCCGAAACCGTGACCTCGGTGGAGGCGGCGGCTGCCGACATTGAAGACAACGCGGCTGCCTATGCCGAGCAACCTGACATCCAGGTTGTCTTTCAGGCTCTGCCCGCTCAAGCAATGGGTGTGGTCGAACGCTCAATAGCACTGGGTCTTGATGAAGACTCCGGCCTCAAGGGGGCACTGCGCGTAGCGGTACACAATGTGGAAGCCTTTCTGGACGCCGAAGCCAGATCGGGCACAACGCTCGACGCCCAACTTGTGCAGATGCTGATGCTGCGCCGGTACGAAAAAGACTTCATGCTCCGCAAAAGCGACAAATACGTCGTCAAATTCGACGAGCAAATCACCTCGTTTGGCGCGTCACTGACCAGTTCGCCGCTGAACCCAGCTACCCGCAGCGAAATTTCGGACTCGATTGCTGCCTACAACAGAGACTTTCATGCCTTTGTTGACGGCACGATGGAACTGGACGGCGCGCATGCCGCGCTACTCGATGAGGTCTCCAACGGGCTTGAGTTGATCAGGACCAGCTATCAGCAGGCAGTGGTAGAACGCGCAGCCGTTCAGGCGCGGCTGGCCGACCAATGGACCTTGCTCAGCATTGTGCTGATGTCGACCATTGCCATTGTTGCGCTGGTGTCGGTGGTACTGTCCATGTTGATCGGACGCTCGATTGTCAAACCGGTGATGCTTTTGTCGGAGACGATGCGGTCGATGGCCGATGGCGCGCTGAATACGACCGTGCCGGGCAAGGACCGGACCGATGAAATTGGCGACATGGCACGGGCCGTTGAGGTGTTTCGAGAGAGCGGCTTGAAGGTGGCAGAGTTGAGTGCTGCTGCCGAAGAGCGCGCCGACCAGACCATGGTTCGCACCAGTGCCATGAACACGCTGATCAAGAGACTGACGGAAGTGGTTGCCGCCGCCGTCGCCGGCGACTTCGGGCAGCGTATCAACGTGGAGCTCAAGGACGAAGACCTGCGGGGCGTTGCCAGCAGCGTCAATGCTCTGGTGGATACGGTAGACCGTGGCCTGGCGGAAACCGGCCAGGTG
>CAXBKI010000490.1:0-2838 GCA_963975955.1 uncultured Devosia sp. | reverse complement strand
TTGCGCGTTCCTGCACTGTCGGGATTGACCCAGCAGGCGCTGCTCAAGATGGACCCCGAGGCGGCCCATCGCGCGACGATCGCCGCCCTGAGGCTGGGCCTGGCGCCCGATCAGGCTCATGCCGACAGCCCCGAACTGCGCACCACGCTGTGCGGCCTCGAGCTGAGCAATCCGGTCGGCATGGCGGCTGGCTTCGACAAGAACGGCGAAGTGCCGCGCCCCCTGGCGCAGATGGGCTTTGGCATGGTCGAAATCGGTACCGTCACCCCGCGCCCCCAGGCCGGCAATCCCAAGCCGCGTCTGTTCCGTGTTCCCAGCGCCCAGGGCGTCATCAATCGCATGGGATTCAACAATGAGGGCCACGACGCCGCCTTCGCCCGGCTCAAGGGGCTTCGCATCCCCGCTGCGCTGGGAGTCAATATCGGCGCCAACAAGGACAGCGAGGATTTCGTTGCCGACTATGTGATGGGCGTGCAGAAATTTGCCGATCTCGCCGATTACCTGACGGCAAATGTCTCATCCCCCAATACACCTGGCCTGCGCAATCTGCAGGCCGACGAGGCCTTGCGCCGCTTGCTGGGGGAAGTATTGGCGGCGCGCGCCAAGGCCAAAACCCGCGTGCCGGTGTTCCTCAAGATCGCTCCCGACCTGGACGAGGCCGCGCTCGACGCCATTGCCAAGGTCGTGCTCGCCAGTGACCTCGACGGTTTGATCGTGTCCAATACCACGATCACGCGCGATGCGGTGGCTGGGCTCGAAAACGCCGGGGAAGCCGGTGGTCTCTCCGGCAAACCGCTCTTTGAACTCTCGACCCAAAAGCTGGCGCAGGTGCGGCAACGCGTCGGCAATCTGCCCATCATTGGCGTCGGCGGCATTCATTCGCCGCAAACCGCGCTTGCCAAGTTCGAAGCCGGCGCCAATGCGGTCCAGCTCTATTCGGCGATGGTATTTGGCGGCCTGGACCTGCTCGACACCATCAAGCGCGGCCTGGTCGCCGCGGTGCGCGCGCAGGCCAAGACAAATGTCGCCCAGCTGGTTGGCAGCAGGACGGCCGATTGGGCCGCCGGAAAAGTGCGTCTCTAGGCCTTGTCCGGCCCCGTGGAAAACAGGGCCTCGAACTGACCGTCCTCGATGCGGGCAGCGGCGATGACCGCCTGAGTACGGCTGTCGACATCGAGCTTTTGCAGAATTGCCGAGACATGGGCTTTGACCGTGGCTTCCGAAATGGTCAGCTCATAGGCGATCTGCTTGTTCATCAGTCCATCGCTGAGCATCATCAGCACCCGAACTTGCTGCGGCGTCAGGGTTGAGAGACGGCGCATCAGGGCGGTGTGGGCATCGTCACCGCTCAGCATCGTGCCCTCTGGCACGAACACCTCGCCCGACAGCACTGTTTCGATGCCCCGGCGTATCTCCGTCGGCCCCACCGACTTGTGGAGATAGCCGGCTGCGCCCAGTTCAAAGGCGCGGCGCACAACCGTACTGTCCTCGACCGCGGAGATGATCATCACTGGAATATCGGGATATTGCGCTCGCAGCAGCAGCAGTCCCGAAAAGCCCCGAACGCCAGGCATGTTGAGGTCCAGAAGCACCAGATCGCAGTCGCGATCGGTGTCGAGAGCGGCGCTGAGACCTGCCAGATCACCCGCTTCCTCGACCGTTACAGTGGCATCGCCACCCGCCAGGGTCTGACGCAGGGCAGCGCGGAACAGGGGATGGTCATCAACGATGATGATGCGGCGGCGTGTCATGTCGGCCTCGGCCTCCCGGCGTGCTGCAATTGAGGTGCACACTTACCCTATAGCCATAAGACCCGAGGAAATCAGCCCTATTTGGGGGCAAGACTGGCATATTCGGGCAATGCTTAACGGGATCTTTACCATGTTTTCCCAAGAGTAACCCTCATACCTTCGTGTTGAATCGCGAGGGGGCCGTGTTCTCATCACAGGTACCATTTATGGCCCGCGCGCACTCTTTTCAGGATATGCCCGATCCGGCAGGTGACCCGCAGCCAGGCGAGTGGCAGGCATTGCGCGGCGAACTTGTGGCCCTGCTTGATCAGGTAGAGGATCGCTATGCCCGCGTCGAGCAACCAGAGCCGGCGCTGGACGGTCTGACGCAGCGCGTGCGCAATTTGCGCGACCAGGTCATTGGCCCCGAGTCGTCCACGCGCCGCCGCGAAGCCCTGCGCACCGTCAAGCGCGCGGTCGATCGCTTTACCGACCGCGATGACGTCAGCCATCTTGAGGAGCAGGACACGCTGGCAAGCGCCATCGCGGAAATTCGCGGCCGACAGATGTCGGGAACGGCGGCCGCGCTTGGCCACCGGGTGCTCGACGCGCCGGAATTCCGTGAACTCAACAAGCTGGTTGGTGGGCTGTCCGGACGGCTTGAAAAGCTCGAAGGCGAACTGAAATCCCAGCGCACGAGCAATGGCAGCGTGCACGAGGTTGCCAGCCAGGTTGAACAGCTCACCCATGTGGTGGAACTGCTGGCCGGCGCCGTGGGCGAAACCGGTCAGGTCAAGCGCCTCGAATCCCAGATCGGCGCATTGGCGGCGCTGATCGAGAAGGGCCCCAAAGCCGGGCTGAGTGCAATCAACAAGCGCCTCGACGATGTCTCGGCCACCGTTGGCAAGCTTGCCGAACTGCAAGCCCAGCAGATGGAACGCGAACTCGTTCGCGAGGATCGCCTTGCCGACGCGCCCTCGTCCGGAGCCGCAGCACTGGCGCCAGCGATGCATGCCATCGAGAGCAGCGTCCGCCATGTGTACGATCGCATAGACTCAATCGAAAAGAACGTCACGCTGTCCGCTGGCGACTTTGAACGACTTACGGC
>CAXBKI010000489.1:0-2839 GCA_963975955.1 uncultured Devosia sp. | reverse complement strand
TGCCGCGGGCCCAGGGGAATGCGGAACTGGTCATCGTCGCTATCGGCATCGCTGCGGCGCAGAAAATCCTTGGATTCGACCGCCTGGTCGAGCCGCCTGAAGCCCAGTTCGCGGATCGATGCTGTCTCCTGCCCCCGGGCATCGATGAAGGTTTCGAAGGTTTGCTCGTTTCCCTCGATCTGAAGCCGGAAGACCCCGGCGCCGAACTGTATCGTCCCGTCCACCTGCGCGCATTCATCCGCGAAGGTCCACTCCAGCAGCCGCTGGATCGACAGATGCGGCACGCAGCCATAGGCATCGGCAAACACCGGCACCAGATGGCGGCGGAAGCGCTTGAGGTCGCCGCGGTCCAAAAACGGCACGATCTGGCTGAACACCTCATGCGCGCGCATGAGCGTGTAGCGCCACATCACGACCCGTCGGTCGCGATAGTTCTGCACGGATTCGCGCAGATTATCCGCCACCGCGCCCATGCCGTGCCGCGATTGCCGGAAAGCGAAATAGCCCCTGGCAAAGGCTTCGGGCGTAAACCGCGTGATCTCGAGCTGCCTGAGAAAACCCGGGTCATCGGCCACAAGCTGGCGCTTGAACAGCGCCATCGCCCGGGACAGAAAGCCGGTCTTGCCATGCTTCTGCAGCGCCAGCAGCCGCGCCGGGGTAAAGATCATCAGCGGTTCTTCGGGGATCGGATAAAAGAAGTCGGCATCAGGAATGATGCCCTTGCGCGACGCCATGACCAGCCGCAGCGGCGCCGACGCCTTGGGCGTATAGACCAGGCTGTTGCCTTCGCCGGCAAATCTGCCATAGCGCGACGCCAGCGCCACGACCGCGTCGATGCCGCTGAGCGACGAACCCAGCACCAACGCCGCGCGGTCATTGCCCAGCGTCAGCTCCTGCACCGGATAGGGCGAACGATAGAGCCTGCCCTGACGGGTTGGCTTCTCGAAGTCGGTGCGGTGCCCCGTGGCCAGGATCACCCCATCAAAACGCCGCCGCGCCTTGCCCTGCTCCCGCTCGATGAACACGGTAAAGCCGGAGCGGTCCGGATTGATGTCGAGCACGCGCGTCCCTGTCTCGATACGCAGGACGTGCCCGGCCGCCTCGCCCGCCGCAATCAACTGGCGCAACTGCTCGGTGTAGTAGGCGCCAATAAGAATGCGCGGATAAAAATCGCGGTCCCCAACCGCCTTGCGATCGATCCCGAACCGCCGCAGCATAGCTGCATCCGCCGACCGCACCCAGTCGGCGACCGAGGTCAGCACCGGCGGTATTTCGATGGAGGTGATATTGGCCATCATCTCGGGGCTGTTGTGCTCTTCCGAATAGGGAATGCCGCAGCCGGCCACCGTGCCCGCCTCAAACAGGGTGATATCGACGAGCTCTGACTTCTGCAGCAGGTTCTTGACCGTATAGACCGCAGTAGGCCCACCGCCCACGATGGCAATCCGCTTGGGTTTTACAGGCATCTTGAGGAATCTGCTCTTTACGCGATGGGCACTCCCCCACCAACGCGCAGCCGGCCCAATCGGTGCAGGCACCCTGCCCTTTTTTCAACGGCACCTGCCAGGGTGGCGCCTTACCGCTTCCGGCGCACATGAGTGACGATCCGCCTTCCAATAAATCCCGGCACCCCGAGGCGGCTTTCGTCTCACTTTTTATACTTGCTCAGGGGCGGTTGCCGTCTCGGGGTCCGCTCGTTCCGTGACAACCGCATGACAGGCGGCGCTTCCGCGCGCGCTACATAACACCTTCTCAAACTTGGAGAATCGGCTAGCCTCATGCTGCTTGAGGGAGCAGTCATGTCCGCCATCATTACCGCCCGCGGCGTCGCCAAGACGTTCCGCCAGACCAAGCGTCTGCCCGGCCTGGGCGGCGCCATGCGCAGCCTGTTCTCCCGCCAGTTCACCGAGGTGAACGCCGTACGCGAGATTTCCTTCGCCATCGATGCGGGCGAAGCAGTCGGCTATCTGGGCCCCAATGGCGCCGGCAAGTCGACAATGATCAAGATGATGACCGGCATTCTGGTGCCCAGCGCAGGCAGCCTGAGCGTGCTCGGGCGCGAGCCGCACAGCCACCGCATGATCAATGCCGCCGAAATCGGCGTGGTCTTTGGCCAGCGCAGCCAGCTCTGGTGGGACCTGCCGGTGCGCGACAGCTTTGCGCTGCACCGCCATATCTATGACATTCCCGAGGCCCGTTTCGCCGACAACCTGGCCTTCCTCGCCGACATGCTGGCCATGACCGATTATCTCGATCGTCCCGTGCGCCAGCTCAGCCTGGGCCAGCGCATGCGCGCCGAGATCGCCATGGCGCTGCTGCACGATCCGAAGATCCTGTTCCTGGACGAACCCACGATCGGCCTCGACGTGGTCGCCAAGGATGCAGTGCGCAAATTCCTCGCCCGGATCAACCGCGAGCGCGGCACCACCATTATCCTGACCACCCACGATCTGCAGGACATCGAGGAAATCTGCCCCCGGCTGATCATGGTCGATGATGGAAAGCTGCTGTTCGATGGCGAACTGCCCCGCCTGCGCGCCGCGCTGGGCTCCCGCCGCCGCCTGCGGCTCGAATTCGGCAGCCATCCCGGCCCCATCGTCCTGAACAGCGCCCGCCTGGTCGCCGATGACGGCCTGGCCAAGCACTTCCTGCTCGATAGCGAGACAACCTCGATCCTGGACGTTCTGACCGAGCTGGGCACCGGCTATGATCTCAAGGATGTCGCCCTGCAGGAACCCGCCATCGAGGAGGTGATCCGCACCTTCTACCAGCAAAAGCCCAATCTGGTGCCGGCGTCATGAAAGCGGCGGCCTATGCCAGTTTCACCGTCAACGCCTTC
>CAXBKI010000488.1:0-2841 GCA_963975955.1 uncultured Devosia sp. | reverse complement strand
GATTGGCTATTGCAGGGTAACGACCTTGTACTGCTCGCCGACCGTCACCGGGTCGCCGGGGTAAAGGTCGTTGATGATATAGAACAGCTCCGTGCCGCGACTGAGCGTGCTCATCTGCCTGGCCAGCGAATCGGCGCTGTCGCCTGGCTTGGCCGTGACGATGCGGATCGCCACCTTGCGGATGGCCGCCAGATCATTGCTGGTGGCGCGGCGGAAACTGGCCAGCGTCGCGGCGGCGCCCTGAGCAAACCGGCTGCTGTCGGATTTGGCGGCAAAGATGAAGCGATAGACCTGCCCGTCCAGCCGCATCACCGAGACGCGGAAGAACCACTGGTCGGTCTGGGCCAGGCCCGAGGCCATGTCGATGCCATTGATGGTCTGGCTGGTGACGCTCTCGGTCTTGAGGCCGGCGATCCAGCCCGATTTCAAATAATCGGTCAGCGCCACATTGGCCTGCACATCGGCGCTGTCAAAGCGCACGGCCTCGCCGTCTCCGGCCACACCCACAACGGCGCTCTGGGCGTTCTGCAAGGTATAGCCCTGCGGCACGGTGAAGGTGAACTTGGAGGCCGGGTTGAGGAAGCGGCGGCCGATAATGGAGCCCTGCGAGGGGCTGTCGCCAAAGGTCAGGCCGGCAATCGAGGCCAGATAGCCATCGCGGTCGACTTCACCCAGGCCGGCCTTGCCGAACATGGTCTGGGCGGTGTCGATGGCCTTCTGGATGCGGGCCGGGGTGGAGGGATGGGAGGACAGGAAGCCCTGATCGCCCTTGCCCGAGCCGGCCGAGAAGCTGGCAAAGCGCCCCATCACACCCAGGAAACGCGCGGCGGCCTGGGGGTCATAGCCGGCCTTGCCGGAAAACTTGATGCCTTCGCGATCGGCTTCGAGTTCCTGGTTCTGCCCGAAGGCGGCCATCGACTGGCGCGTGCGGTTGGCGGTGGCGTCGCTGGAGGTGTCGCCGCCGAACACGCTGGTGATGACGCGATCGACGATCTGGGTGGTGCGGGTCCGGTCGGTGCGCGCGCGCGCGTGGCGCAGCGTTACGTGCGCGATTTCGTGGGCCAGCACGGCGGCCAGCTCGCTGGTATCGGAGGCCAGCGCCAGAATGCCGCGCGTCACATAGATATAGCCCCCCGGCAGGGCGAAGGCATTGACTTCGGAGGTGTCCAGGATGGTCACCTGGAACTGTGCATTGGGCTGGTTGGCTGCCGCCAGCAGGCGTCCGACAATGCGGGCCACCATGATTTCGGCGGGGCGGTCGGAATAGATGCCGCCATAGGCAGCCACGATGCGCGGATGCTCGCGGCGGCCGATCACCGCATCATCGGGATCGGTGCCTTCGGGCACCACGGTGGGGGCCGGCCGATCGCCGGTCTGGCTGACGGCAATGTTGGAGCCGGTCAGCGTCGTGCAGCCGGACAGGGCCAGCAGCGACACCGCCAAAAACCCATTGCGCAAACCCTTGCCGATATGCCCCATGCCCATCATCGTGTCGCCAGAACCTCAAGCTGTTCGGGATGGGTAATGTCGATGCGTGGACCATCCCGGTCGTCCACCCATCCTCTTATGCGTACCAGCGCCCCTTCGAGCCGCAATGGATCAATCCCATCGGCGGTGAATAGTTTCAGGGCCGCCGCTTCGATAACGGCCGTGAAGTCCCGTTTCCAGAACCGGCCGAAATTGAGGTAGACCCGCCCGCCGCGCTGCTCGGCAAGCAGTATCCGGCCCTCTACGAGTTCGTAGTGTCCAGCCTTGTCGAGCAATTGGTCAGGTGAGTCCGCCGCTCGCACGCTGTAATAGGGATCGTGCCAGATGCCAAGTCCGGACAGGCGGGCCCGGCCCTCGGCGGCGAACAATAAATCGAGACACTGGCGATTGTCGGGAAACGAATAGACGCGGGCGAGCCCGAGCGCGACCATGGCGTGCTGGGCCCAGAGCGGTCCGTCGGGGGTGTCGACAAAGACATGGGCCAGCTGGCGATCATAGCGGTCGGTTCGTTCGCCGCCAAAGCCGAGCTGCACCGTCTTGTGCAGCAGCATGGCTTCAAGGGCCGCCTTGGCCTCGGGTGCCTGCGGCCAGGTCTCATGGCCATCCCGGCCCAGCGGCAATTTGGGCGCCTGGGTGCCGATCATGCGGATCACCCGCCCGTCATCGAGCACGATGGTGTCGCCGTCGGTGACCTGCACGACCTCGCCGCCCGGCGCCATGGTCAGGTCGGCGCAGGCCAGCGTCCCCGTCGACACGGATGACAGCGCCGCCAGCGTGGCGAGTTGAACAAGACTGGTCGTGCGCAAATCAGGCCCCGGAATGATTGCCCTCACCATGCACGCAAATGCGGCGAAAATCATTACCTGCCTGACATGGCTTCAAAAGCTTGTCAGCAGCCCGCCGGCTCGGTTGAGCCGGGCGGGCGGCGCTGCTAAGAGGGGCGGACCTTTGCTCGCCCCCCTGCGCCGGAGCCAATCATCTTGCTGCTTGTCCGCCAAATCGCCGTTGTGATCCTGCTTGCCATGCTCAGTCTGGGGCGGGCCCAGGCCAATCCGATGCTGCTGGTGGATATGGAAACGCTTGACGTGCTCTATGCGCAGGAGGCCGGGCAACCCTGGCATCCGGCCTCGCTCACCAAGCTGATGACGGCTTATGTGACGTTTGAGGAGATTGCCAAGGGCACGGTCACCCTCGATACGCCGGTGGTGCTGTCCAAGCATGCGGTGGCCCAGGCGCCGTCCAAGTCCGGCCTGCCGGTGGGCAATGCGCTCACGCTCAAGGACGCGCTCTATATCATGGTGGTCAAGTCGGCCAATGACGTGGCCATGGCGATCGCCGAGACCGTGGGCGGCA
>CAXBKI010000487.1:0-2844 GCA_963975955.1 uncultured Devosia sp. | reverse complement strand
TTGTCGACCATGGGCAGACCGGCTCGGTGGTGCGCCTGGTGCGCAATGCCAATGCCACGCTGCACAAGGTGACGCTCGAAAAGCTGGTCGAACGCGCCAGCAGGGACGCCGAGATTGCCGCCGATCTGCGCGGCCGCACCGATATCGACTGGAATTCGCTGCGCGAGGAAATCGATGACGCCGCCAGCAAGGTGCTCGAAACGCTCGGCCAGGTCGACCGCCGGTTCGACCCGGTTGCCGCCGGCAAGGTCAATGCCGTGGTCTACAACCGCATGCGCAACCGGGCCGGCTTTTCCTCCAATGAGTGGAAGGTAGCGTATAATCAGGTCAAGGCGCTCAGCGATCGCAAGCAGCTCAATGAGCGGGCCCTGGCGCGCTTCGTGCGCTTCGGCTACGGCCACCACGTGGCGGCGGCGCTGACGGTGATGCTGCACGTCGCCCCCGAAGTGTTCGTCAAATGGCTGGCCAGCCAGGACTATGTCGCGGTCACCGTGGCGCTCAAGGCGCTTGGCGTCAGCGGCGACATGTTCGAGGCCGTGTTCGCCACCGTGCCCTGGCGCGATCTGCCCTCGACGGCGGACAGCAAGATGGTTCTCAGCCGGTTCGAGGCACTGGACGCCGAAGAGGCGGTCAATATCTTCGAACTCTGGCGCGCCCATTCGTTCCGCAAGCGCGCCGTCAGCGAAGACCGCATGGCCGCCACCGCCTAAGGACGTCGCCGCCAACCTGCGCCATTCGCCACCCTCGGTCCGCCCGGGGGTGGTTGTCTTTGAGCGGTGTCCCGGGCAGCGACAAGTTCCCTCTGGACGTCAGACTCAAAGCGGATATAAAGAGATCTTTATATCTGTTGCGAGGATCGCATTGGCTGAGTTGACCCAATTGGTGAGCGTGTTGAAGGCGGCGGGTGAGGGGACCCGGGTGCGTCTTCTGGCATTGCTGGCCGATGGCGATCATTCGGTCAAGGATCTTACCGAAATCCTCGAGCAGAGCCAGCCGCGGGTGTCGCGCCATCTCAAGCTGCTGGCCGATGCCGGCCTGGTGCGACGCAATGCCGAAGGGGCGTGGGCCTATTACGGGCTGGCCCAGCAGGGCGACGGGGCCGATCTCGCGCGCTGGCTCATTGCCCGGCTGGACGACGATGATGCCGATCGCCGCCGTGATCTGGAGCGGGAGAGGGCGGTGCGGGCCAGCCAGCAGGCGCTGGCGAACCAGTATTTCGACACCGTGGCCAGCAGCTGGGACCTGCTCAAGACGCTGCAGGTGCCCGAGGAAGCGGTCGAAGCTGCCGTGGTTGCGGCGCTGGGCGGGCGCCTGGTCGAGACGCTTGTCGATCTGGGGACCGGCACCGGGCGCATGCTCGAAGTGCTGGCCGGTTCCTATCGGCGCGGCATCGGGCTGGATTCGAGCCGGGAGATGCTGGCCGTGGCGCGGGCCCGCCTGGCCGGCGCCGGCATTGGTCACGCCCAGGTGCGGCTGGGCGATATCGCTGATCTGGATGGCTCGGTGGGGCCGGCTGACGTGATCGTGATCCACCAGGTGCTGCATTATTTCGACGATCCCGGTCGCATGCTGGCGCAGGCGCGCCGGCTGCTCAAGCCGGGTGGGGACATGCTGATCGTGGACTTTGCCCCCCATGCGCTGGAATTTTTGCGCAGCGAGCATGCGCACCGCCGGCTGGGGCTGTCACAGGAGCACATGCGCGACTGGGCCGCTGCTGCCGATCTGGCGGTGCAGGCAGTCGAGGAATTTCCCAACCAGAATACCGAGCGTGGCTTGACGGTCTGCCTCTGGCGCCTCAGCGACAAGACCTGACCAAGATCTGAACGGAGCAGAACTGATGATCGACGACAATGTGCGGGCCAGCCGACAAACCGCGGATCAGCGCCCCGAGCTGCAGATATCGTTCGAGTTCTTTCCGCCCAAGAATGACGCGATGGAAGAAAAGTTCTGGGACAGCGTGCACAAGCTGGCCCCGCTCAAGCCGCGCTTTGTCTCGGTGACCTATGGCGCCGGCGGCACGACGCGCGAGCGCACGCTGCGCATGGTCAGCTCGATCAAGACGCAGACCGGCGTGGATGCGGCGGCGCATCTGACCTGCGTGGGGGCATCGCGCGACGAGGTCGACGCGGTCGTGCGCGGCTATCAGGAGGCCGGGATCAACCGCATCGTGGCACTGCGCGGCGACCCGCCGGAGGGGGTAGGCCAGCCCTTCACGCCGCATCCGCAGGGCTATCAGAACGCCGCCGATCTGGTCGCGGGCATTGGCCGCATCGGGGACTTCGACATCTCGGTGGCCGCCTATCCGGAAAAGCACCCGCAAAGCGAAAGCTGGCAGGTGGAAATCGACAATCTCAAGCGCAAGCTCGACGCCGGCGCCGATCGCGCCATCACGCAGATGTTCTTCTCCAATGGCGACTATCTGCGCTATCTGGAACGCGCCCGGGCCGCCGGGATCACCGCCCCGATTGTGCCGGGCATCCAGCCCATCCACAGCTTCAAGCAGATTGCCAGTTTCGCCGGCCGCTGCGGCACCGCAATTCCGGCCTGGCTGGCCGAGCGCTTCGCCGGGCTGGACGATGAGCCGGAAACCCATGCCCTGGTGGCCTCCGCCGTGGCGGCCGAGCAGGTTACCGAACTGCTCGACGAGGGCGTGACCGAATTTCACATCTATACCCATAACCGCTCGCCGCTGGCGCTGGCGCTGGCCCGGATCCTGGGGCGTCGGCCGGAACAGTGAGCAGGGGGCGGACGGTGCCGGGGATGATGGCGATCTTGCATTCGCGGTGAAGTGGTGCCAAGACGAGCGCTGCGCGCGGCTATCGCCCTGACCGGCGCCATTCATGT
>CAXBKI010000486.1:0-2848 GCA_963975955.1 uncultured Devosia sp. | reverse complement strand
GCGGAGGTCTATGAGAATGTGGCCTGCATGAGCGAGGCGACCGAACTCTGCAAGAGCGTGGTGCATGACCTGACGGGCCTGGAATTTGAGGGCGAATGCCCGCTGCGGGCCGGCGACTACTCGTTCAACAATATCGGGCTGTCGAGCTTTTTCATGCTGTCATCGACCATGACCGTCGAGAAGCGCAAGGAGATGAATTATTACACGGTCGGCGGCTGTGGCGGCAACATTGCCTGGCATACCGAAAACGATCTGATGGACATCGCCGACCGCGATATCCTGATCCGCGACATCAAGGTGTATCTCGGTGCAGTGATGGCCGTAGCCAATGCCAAGGTGCTACCCTTCGACTGGCGGGCAACGACGGCCGAATTTGCCGCGACGCTCGATAAATACCGCAAGGCTGCCGCAGAGGACGCCGGGCTGCTCGAGCCGGTCATGGCAGCCCTCTCGGCCCTGAGCGAGGCGCTCGACGGTTTTTATGCCGGCATTTCGGACGGCAGCGTGACCGAAGCCGACGCCAATGCGGCCATCCAGGGCCTGGCCCGCATCCTCGTGCCGCTGAACTATACGCGCGGCCCGCGTTTCACCCATGACCCGGCCCTGCCGGTGCCTGGCCTGCCGGCCCTGTCGGTGGCGAGCGAACTGTCCAGCCATGCGCCCGAGATGCGCGGCTTTGCCCGCACGCAACTGATGCGCGGCGCCAACCGTACTGCAGCCGCCCTGCGCCAGGCCCGCCGACTTCTCAACCCGTGACATCAAGCCGCCAGTGGAAACGTCCCTCCTGGCGGCTTTGCACTCAGGCCCTTGCCGGCAGAATAACGGTGAAACAGGCCCCGTGCCCTGGCGCATTGTCTGAGCGAACCCGACCATCGTGAGCGTGGACGATGGCTCGCACGACAGACAGGCCCAGGCCGCTGCCACCCTTGTCACGGGCTCTGGAATCTTCGTCGCGCCAGAAAGGTTCGAAGGCGCTTCGCAACGCTATGGCTGAGAGGCCCGGGCCATTATCGGTGACGGTCAGCACGGCATTGCCATCGTCTACTCCCGTGGTGATCGAGAGAGGTTTTCCCGGCGCGTAGCGCATGGCGTTGTCGAGCAGGGCGAGAATTACCTGGCGGAGCCGGGCGGGATCGGCGGAAACCGGGGCAGATCTGAGATCGAGGTGTACCGCCATAGATCTGGCATGGAGCGCTTCCGCCGAGAGGTCGATGACATCGCGGGCAATTGGTGCCAGATCCGTATCGGTGACCGTAAGCTCGAGGGTGCCGGCGTTGAAAAGGCCCAGCGTGCGCAGATCTTCGACGATGCGCGTCATGCCATCGACCTGGGCAATCAACAGACCGACCAGATCATCATCGAGTGTGAACACGCCGTCGGCAATGCCCTGCAGCCGACCCTTGAGAATGGTCAGGGGGGTTCGCAATTCATGGGCCGCAGCAGAATTGGAATAGCGGAGTTCGGCTTCGGCGCGCTCGAGGCGCTCCGCCATCGCATTGAAGTCGGCGACGAGACGGGCGGATTCGCCAAAGCCGTGGATGCGCGGATTGGCCCGCGCCGTGAGATCGCCAGCGGCAATGGCGCGGATGGCTCTTGCAACTTCGAGCAAGGGCACGACGATACGTCGCGAGAGCCATACGCCGCCCACTGCCGCAAGCGGCAATACCATCAGCAATGTCAGCAGCAGATAACCCCAGTCGATCCACGACCAGAAGGAATCGGATTCCTGCATTTGCGGGAACAGTTGCTGCAGCAGGTCGAAATAGGCTGGAAAGCCGAGATAGGCGACGAGCGCGACAGCGACCGCCAGCGCTACCGCGATCAGGACGATCTGCAACGCGGTACTGACCGGCTTAGCCATGCGGGGTATCCAGACGATAGCCGACGCCGCGCACCCCGGTGATCAAATCCGGCAGCCCGGCGACGCCGAGCTTGCGGCGCAGATTGCTCATATGGCTGTCCACGGTCCGGTTCATCGCTTCCGGCAGGCAGGCATCGATCAGTTCGCTGCGTTCGAAGACGCGATTGGGAGACCGCGCCATGTGTTCGAGCAGGCGATATTCGGTGCGGGTGAGACCAAGGATGGCTGTACCCACATGAACGGTCATGGCGTCGCTGTCGATGCTGAGTGGGCCAAGCCGCAGCACTGAACTGACCCTGCCGCCCTGGCTGCGTCGCAAAATGGCCCGCGCTCGCGCCACGACCTCGAGCGGGTTGAACGGCTTTACCACATAGTCGTCCGCGCCCAGGCGAAGGGCCTGAAGCTTATCGAGATCTTCGGCGAGGGCCGTGACCATGATGACGGGTGTGTCATCGACGCCGCGCAGCGCGGCCAAGGTCTCGAAGCCGTCCATTCTGGGCATTTTTCCGTCCAGAACGACAAGGTCCGGCTTGAGGCGCTGGTGGTGCGACAGGCCGATTACGGGATCGGTGGCGGTGACAGTGCGATAGCCGTCGCGCTCGAAATAGGCCTGCAGGATGCGGACGATTTCCACATCGTCTTCGATGATGAGGATGAGCTGGTTATTCATGGCGTCGATCTGAATTCCGTTGACATGACGTTCAGCCGACGGTTGCCAACTGACGATAGCGCCCGTTGGCTGCGATAAGCTGATCGTGGCTTCCCGTTTCGACGATGCGTCCTTCTTCCAGCACGACGATCTGGTCCGCAGCGCGCACCGTCGAGAGGCGATGGGCGATCGACACCACCGTGCGATTGTGACGCGCGGCAAGCGCTGCCGACAGGGCGCTTTCAGTCTGGGGATCGAGCGCGCTGGTCGCTTCGTCGAGCAGCAGCACGCGAGGATTGCGCAGGATGGTCCGGGCCAGCGACAGCCTCTGCCGCTCG
>CAXBKI010000485.1:0-2853 GCA_963975955.1 uncultured Devosia sp. | reverse complement strand
AATGTCTGGAAGGAATATGGCGACCAGATCGTCCTCGAGAAGATCTCGCTGACCATCGCCCCGCGCGCCTTTGTGGCGCTGGTGGGCCCGTCGGGCTGTGGCAAGACCACCTTCCTCAAGCTGTTGCTGGGCGAGGAAGCGCCGACCCAGGGCACGATCAGCATGGATGGCGCGCCGCTGGTGGCCGAACCGGGCCCCGACCGCGGCGTGGTGTTCCAGCGCTATTCGGTGTTTCCGCACCTGACCGTGCTGGGCAATGTGCTGCTGGGCGCCGAGTTCGGCCGCCCATTCACGGCGCGGCTGTTTGGCGCGGCGCGGCGCAATGCCATTGCTGCAGCGCGGGCCCTGATCGCCGAAGTGGGGCTGGCCGGTTCGGAAGACAAATACCCGGCCCAGCTGTCGGGCGGCATGCAGCAGCGCCTGGCGCTGGCGCAGGCGCTGATCATGAAGCCGAAGGTATTGCTGCTCGACGAGCCCTTCGGCGCGCTCGACCCCGGCATTCGCGCCGAGATCCACGTGCTGATGAAGCGGCTGTGGCACGAGACCGAACTCACCGTGGTCATGGTCACCCATGACATGCGCGAGGCCTTTACCCTGGGCAGCCGCGTCATCGCCTTCGAACGGCCGCGCGACCGGCCCGAAGAGCGCGAGCGCTATGGCGCCCTGCTGAGCAGCGATATTCACATCTGGCCACCGCGCATCGCCGGCGAGGCCTCGATTTTTGCCCCGGACCGGGACGACCCGGTCATGCCCTTGGGTTTTGTGCAGGACGACCTGGCCCCAGCACAAGGAGAGCTGCCATGAGCCGCACCGCAGACCAGATCGCCGCCGACCGCGCGCGCTATGAGGCGCATCAGCGCAAGGGGCTGGAGAATGCCCCAAGCGCCCTGCCCGGCCCCAGCCCGATCCCCGCTGCGCCCCTGGCGCGCGAGACGATCCTTCACGCCGAAACCATCCCGGGCGGGTGGTACTGGTCGAGCGCGCTCATGGCCGGAGACAGCATCCGCATCGAGCAGGCCAGCGGCCCGTCATCGGTCGCCATGGTGGCCTGGAGCCTGGCCGACAGCAGCGAGCGGCTGAACCTGCCCGACACGGTCAAGCTGCAGTGGACCACGGCCATCGCCAGAGGCCGCGTGCTGTTCAGCGATATGGGCCGGGTCATGTTCTCGGTTACCGAGGCGGCGTCGTCCGCCCATGACGGGTTGGTGGGCGGCTCCACCGCAGCCTCCAATGCGCGATACGAGGGCAATACCCGCAATACGCGCGACAATCTCATTCTGGCGGCGGGCAAGCTCGGGCTCGACCGGCGCGACATTCCCTCGGCGCTGAGTTTTTTCGCGCCGGTACGCGTGGACGCCGAAGGCAGGTTCGTGTGGCGGGAGGATCTGCGCAAGGCGGAGGACTATATCGAGCTGCGCGCCGAGATGGACCTCACCATCGCCCTCTCCAACTGCCCGCACCCGCTCGATCCCAACCCGGACTATGGGGCCAGGCCGGTTATCGCAACACGCTTCCGCGTGCCGGTGCCCGCCGACGATGTGTGCCGCACCGCAACGGCAGAAGCCGTGCGCGGCTTTGAAAACAACGCGCTGCACGCGGCGGGAGGGCGCTGATCATGGCCAGCCAGGAATATCTGATCGACGCCGAAAAGCCCTGGTCGGGCATCGTGCGCAAGGGCCAGACCATCACCATCATCGACAGCGAGGGTCAGCAGGCAGTCGACACGCTGTTCTACAGGGCAGACGACTTTGCCGAACGCTATAGCGGGCAGGACACGCTGCGGGTGCAGGGCAGCGCCTATGTCGGGATCGGCACCCGGATCATCAGCAATGAGGGCAATGTCATGCTGACCGTTACCGCCGACAGCTGCGGACGGCACGACACCTCGGCGGGCGCCTGCTCGTGTGAGAGCAACACGGTGCGCTTTGGCCATGACACCAAATATCTGCACGCCTGCCGCGACAATTTCCTGCTCGAGGTCAGCAGGCACGGCATGAGCAAGCGCGATATCGTGCCCAACATCAACTTCTTCATGAATGTGCCGATCGATCCATCCGGGCAGATGACCATTGTCGATGGCCTGTCGGCCCCCGGAGACCACGTGGCGCTGGTCGCTGCAATGGACGTGCTCTGCGTCATCTCCAACTGCCCGCAGATCAACAATCCCTGCAATGGCTTCAACCCCACGCCGATCAAGGTGGTGATTTCCGGGGAGCCGGCATGAATAGAACTGCTCGGAACGTCGCCCCATCGTCTCCCTCCCCCTCGTGGGCAGGGACGGCGCGCAGCGCCATGGGTGGGGGGTCTATCGGCATGCCCGGCGCGTGGACCACCCCCACCCTCATTCCCTCCCCACAAGGGGGAGGGAGGCCGCTCAGCGCGCGTAGTCGCTCGGGAGCGGTTTGATGTTCAGCAAGATCCTGGTCGCCAATCGGGGCGAAATCGCGGTTCGTATCATCCAGACGCTGCGCAGGATGGGCATTGCCTCGGTGGCGGTCTATTCGGACGCCGACCGCTTCACCAAGGCGGTGGCGCTGGCGGACGAAGCGGTGCGGCTGGGGCCGGCGCCGGCCAGCCAGAGCTATCTCGATGTGGACGCGGTGATCGCGGCCTGCCGGGCCACCGGCGCGCAAGCGATACATCCCGGTTACGGGTTCCTGTCGGAAAATATCGGCTTTGCCGAGCGGCTTTCTGCCGAGGGCATCGCCTTTATCGGGCCGACGCCGGACAATATCGCCGCCTTTGGTCTCAAGCACACGGCGCGGGCGCTGGCCAGGGCCAGCGGCGTGCCGCTGCTGCCGGGCACCGATCTGCTGGACAGCGCCGAGGCGGCGCTGCACGCTGCCGACTCCA
>CAXBKI010000484.1:0-2859 GCA_963975955.1 uncultured Devosia sp. | reverse complement strand
GGCGCGCCAGCAGGCTTTCGCAGAGCTGGAGGACGAAGCACGCCAGCTCGGCGCCGATGCGGTGGTTGGCGTCGACATCGATTATGAGGTCGTCGGCAAGGACGGCGCGATGTTGATGGTCTCCGTCTCGGGCACCGCCGTCAGGCTGCAATAGCGGGCACTAGATCCAGGACCGCCCATCGGCAGCCTGGCAGCCATAGGGCGGCAGGGCGCCGGCAAATGTCGTTTCCAATCTGGCACAGCCCCACTGCCTGATCGACCCCGGCATGCGTGAATTGAGTTCGATCCCCACCTCGTCATAGGGCGTTTCGGCATTGCTCACATAGAGATACCACCGTCCGCCCAGCACAACCGCGCCGACAATCACCACCATCAGCACGACGCGTACAATCGCCTTCATCACCAACTCCAGAAATCAGAGCCGGAGCTAGAAAGGATTCGCGGCCCCGGGGCAATCCGGTGATCGGCCGTCAGCGCGGAGCGAGGCCGCGCACCATGCCCTGCGTCTTGGGCACGGTGATCGCCCCGCCACCTGCCGCCATCGCCGCCTGCGTCAAGTCGTAGAGTCGCGAGACGGCGGCGTCCTCGGCATCCTGCCCGGGCGGAAACGAGGTCAGGGCCAGCACCAGATCTTCCGCGCTGGTCACCCGCAGATCCCCCGACACCGACATGCTCGTGACATCGTCGAACAATTCCGCCATCAGCTGCGCCGCCCGCCGCAATCCGAAAATATCGGCCGCCGGATCGCTGGCGGCGCCGCCAAAGGCTGCAGCGCCCAGTGCATAGAACGGCTCCATATTGCCCTCGGCATTGGTGGTCACCGCGATAATCCCGCCCGGCACCAGCACGCGGCGCAATTCGCGTAGCGCCGCCTCGGCATCCGGCGCGTGGTACAGCATGTGGCAGGCCAGCACCGCGTCAAAACTGCCATCGGCAAACGGCAGCTTGCTGACATCGGCCACGACGCCCTCAACGCTCGCATAGTGGTCTGCGGCCCTGGCCTGTTCGACCGCAGCCTCGACCATGGCCGGTGAAAAATCGGCCAGCGTTACCTCCAGGCCGCTCGGAAAGCCGCTCTTGCCGCCTTCCCATAACCAACCCGGCCCGCAGCCGATATCGAGCACCCTGGCGCCCGCTGGCAGTCTGGCGTTCTCGGCAATCCAGACGAACCAGTTCGGACCGTCCGACCGGCCATAGCGGCGATGCAGATTGGCGCGGGCCTCGAGTTTCTTGCTGTCGCGATATTGCCTGTCCAGCAATTGCGCAGGATCAACCCTGTCACCCACGGTCTCATTGCTCATCTGATCGCCCTCCCTGCTCTGCGCGCAAGCAAAACTAGCATGGCAGACGGACAATGGGGAGAACTCGGATTGACGCCCGTAAGCCGATGGCGCAACAAGGACAAAACCAATCCAAAGGTCCGCCATGTCCGTCGATCAGCTCTCCGCCCCGCTCTCCAAGGATCAGGCCTATGCGCTGGTCGATGCGGTGATGGAGCGCGATGACCTGGCGCTGACGGCTTCGGCGCACGAGAACGAGGAGACCGGCGAATGGTTCTTCGAGGCCACCTGCGACAGCCCGCCCGATCTTGAATCATTTGTTGAACTGGCGCGCCAAACGCTTGGCGGCACTGTCGAATTTTCCGTTTCACCGATCGATCCGGAGATCAACTGGGTCGCCAGATCACTCGAGGGCCTGGCCCCGGTGATCGCCGGCGGATTCTATGTCTATGGCAGCCACGAAACCGGCCCGATTCCGGGCGGCATGACGGCCATGCAGATCGATGCGGCGCAGGCCTTCGGCACCGGCCACCACGAGACGACCACGGGTTGCCTCGAGGCCATCAACATGCTGCTCAAGCGCAGGAAGCCGCGGCACATGATCGATGTCGGCACCGGCACGGGCGTGCTGGCCATCGCGCTGGCCAAACGCACCAGGACGCCGGTGATCGCCAGCGATATCGACCCCATTTCGGTGACCACCACCATCGCCAATGCCGAGCAGAACGGCGTCGGCAAGCTGATCGTCGCCGTCGAGGCAACCGGGCTAACCCACCCCACCATCACGCAAAATGGCCCCTATGACCTGATCGTCGCCAATATCCTGGCGGGCCCGCTGATGGCGCTGGCGCCGGCAGTGGGCCGGGCAGCGCAGAAGGGCGCGACCATCATCCTGTCGGGCATTCTGCAGCATCAGGCGCCGGGCGTGATCAACGCCTATGCCCGCCAGGGCATGACCCTGACGCAGAAGCTGCAGCGCAAGGAATGGACCACGCTGATGCTGGAAATGAAGTAGCAGCACATTCGATCTGTCGTCACCCATTGCCGCAATGGGTGCTCATCATGCCAACGGCTGGTGCCACAGTGCCGCCGGCGGCGAAGGGCAAGCCAAAGCCCGGACAAGCAAAATCCCCGAAGCGGGCTCCGGGGATCTCAGAAAGATCGTCAGCGATCAAAACGCGGTGGCGTTATGGGCGCTTGGTGAAGGCGCCGATCAGCTGGTGCTGCATGCGGTAGCTGACCTGGCGACCAGATTCGCGACCGCGGGCGTCGATCACCGAACCCAATGCCTTGCGAAAATCGTTCTTGCTCTCAGTCATCATCATCTCCATGCACTCCGACGCTGGCCTTCTGCCCTCGTCGCATTCTATTTAGGCTGAACCGGCGGGCTGCGTTAGCCCCAAAACCGAACGGCAGCCTTGCAGGACTCGCAGAGCCCGTTACCGCTTCGTTAACGGGCCGTTGTTCTTGCCATAGTCGCGCTCGAACTGGGCGAGATAGCGCTTGGCTGCCCGCTCACGGCCGGCGATCATCGCGTCAAACGTGCGAACGAAGAAATTCTTGTCATTGGCCATGTTTG
>CAXBKI010000483.1:0-2866 GCA_963975955.1 uncultured Devosia sp. | reverse complement strand
TGAACCAGACCCTGAGGGTAAAAGCTGCCGCGCCACGGGGCAAAGACCCAGCCGGCTGTTCCGGTACGCGCTATCCCGACAGTGCTCATCATCAACCCTCCGCCTTGCCATGCTAGCCCATTGGCCGTGCGACACCAGAAAAACCAGGCACCAGCCGGATGCGCCTGGCACGCCAGCTGCGCAAAACCGCCTGCCACGGGCAAAGCTGCTGTTCGTTTGCTCGTCCAACAGCTATCTGCAGGCTGCCTTTGCATCGAACATGCCGTCAAGGCGTGGCTGAGGCCAGTTGCTGCCATAGATCGGGCACGGCAACCATATTCACTCTGCCGGGCATATCCCCGCCGACCGAAGAGGAGCGACACCCACAATGAAGGATCCTGCGGCCGACGAAGCGGCGATGGCGCCACCCCACAGCACGACGGGCGGCAAGCGTCACTGGTTCCTCGACCGCATCGCCGCGAGCGGCCCGCGCCTGGCCAGGGTTCTGCGCCAGATCAGGCACCGGTTCACACTGGATGGTCTTTCGGCCTGGATCGGCAATCTGATCCGGCGCCGCGACACCTGGCTGGTTCTGCTCGCGGTCGTGATCGGCGCGGTCGCCGGTGTGTTCGTGCTGATCCTGCGCGAACTGGCCTACTGGTTGCAGGCCGCACTGTTCGGGCTCTCGGCCGGCGAGCGGCTGAGCGCGGTGGGCTCGATTGCCCTAGACTATGCCTTTGTGCCGGCCGTGGGCGGCTTGCTGCTGGGCATGCTGGGATTGCTGCTGCGGCGCCGCAAGGCGCGCTATGTCGACTTGGTCGAGGCCAATGCCCTGCATGGCGGCAAGCTGTCGCTCACCGACAGCCTGATCATCACCGGGCAGACGTTGATATCGAACGGGTTCGGTGCCTCGGTGGGCCTGGAAGCCGCCTATACGCAGCTGGGCGGGGTGGCGGCTTCCAAGCTCGGCAGCTTCTTTCACCTGCGCCGCGGCGACCTGCGCAAGCTGGTGGGGTGCGGTGCGGCAGGCGCCATCGCGGCGGCCTTCGGGGCGCCGCTGACCGGCGCCTTCTATGCGTTCGAGCTGATCATCGGCACCTATTCCATCGCCACACTTGCCCCGGTGGTGGCTGCGTCCATCTCGGCGGTGCTGGTTACCTCGCTGTTCGGCCAGGGCCATGCCATCGTCTCGGTCTCGCAGGCACTGTCCTTTGATGTGCCCCAGGTGCTGCTGATCGTGGCCAGTGGCATTGCGGCGGGCGGTCTGGGCATTCTGCTGATGCGCCTGGTTGGGCTGGTGGAGCGCGGTTTCGTCCGAATCGGCATTGCAGCATGGGCCCGGCCCGCCGTAGGCGGATTGATTGTCGGCGCCTTGGCCCTGGCCTCGCCGACCGTGTTGTCGGCAGGCCATGGCGCGCTCGAACGGCTCTTTGCCGCGCCAGCGCTGCCCTTCTTGCTCGCGCTTTTTATCCTTGTACTCAAAGTGCTGGCCTCGGCCGTGTCGCTGGGGTCGGGATTTCGCGGCGGCCTGTTTTTTGCGTCGCTGTTCCTGGGCGCGCTGCTTGGCCAGATTTTCTTCTGGGTTGCCCAGGCCATCAATCCGTCGCTGTTCCCGGATGCCAGCATCCTCATGCTGGTGGGCATGTCAGGGCTCGCCGCCGCTGTGGTTGGCGGGCCGCTGACGATGGCCTTCCTGGCGCTCGAAATATCGGGCAGCCTGCCGCTGACCATCGCGGTGCTGGTCGCGGCTGTGGCGTCCTCGATGCTGGTGCGCGAGACGTTCGGCTATTCGTTCACCACCTGGCGCTTCCATCTGCGCGGCGAAACCATCCGCAGTGCCCACGATGTGGGCTGGATGCGCAACCTGACCGTGGGCAAGATGATGCGGCGCGACGTCAAGACGGTGCCGCACACGATGGCGCTCAAGGAGTTCCGCCGTGCCTATCCGCTGGGCGCTGCCACCCGTGTCGTCGGCACCCGCGATGATGGTCGCTATGCCGGGCTTATCGACGTGGCCGATGCCTATGCCTCGGATGGTCTGGATGAGGCGGGCACCATCGAGCAGCTGCTGCGCCAGCGTGAGGCCATGCTTCATCCCGCCGTTCAGGCCGTGGATGCAGGGGTGGTGTTCGACCACAACAATGCCGAAGCGCTGGTTGTCGTGTCCGATCTGAGCGATCCGATGGTCATCGGCATACTAACCGAAGCCCACCTGTTCCGCCGCTATTCGCAGGAACTGGAAAAGGCCCGGGCGGACCTGGCGCAATAGGCCGCCATGTCCGTGCTGCTGCCTCGTCGCCGGCTTGCCAGGCAGGATCTGCCGAGCAGGCGGGGCCCGACGGACGGCGCTAGCCGGCGCCGACCGTCACGATGAAGCGGAAGGCCACCGAGCCCTCCCACCACATGGGAAAATTGGTGCCCCATTTGTTGTTGTAGAGGTTCACCCGCACGCCCTGCGACAGGTCCGGCGGCGCGGGCTGGAACGGCATGAAGGGGCTGCTCGCCGGGGCGACCAGCGCCGCGTCGAGCAGCTGGACGCGAAAGGTGGTCGGCCCGGCGTCAAATCGGAGCGCCGAACAGGCCTGCAACTGGCCGCCACCGCCACTGACGATATCGCCCGCCGCGTGCCACAGCCCCAGTTTCTCGAAGCCCCAGGACCGGGCATCAGCCGGTGTCAGCAGCAGGAATCCGGCCTCGGGCATGCGGTTTGCCGGCTTGTCATGCAGCACCAGGGTGATTTGCACGGTATGGGCGTCGATGCCGGTCAGAGTGAGTTCATGGGCTGCAGGCGCGCCCAGCTGCGCCCGCGCCTCTTGCCGCATGCGGCCGGACGTGGCGGCGCCATCGCTGGAAATGCCATCCGCGGTTGGCACAAACACAGCCGATC
>CAXBKI010000482.1:0-2871 GCA_963975955.1 uncultured Devosia sp. | reverse complement strand
TACCCCTATGGACGCGCCCAACCGCTGGTGACCATGGCGCTGGGGCAGATCATGCGGACCCGGTTCGGCGCCCCCTATGCAGTGATGCACCGCGCCGATCTGGTGGATACGCTGTACAAGGCTGCCCGACGCTTCGCCAATATCGACATGATGTTCGGCGTGCGCAGCTGGGACGTCGTTTCGCATGCGCGCGGCGTCACCGTTTCGATCGATGAAGCCGACGGGCAGACCCGCACCAGCCGGGGCCGTGCCTTTATCGGCGCCGATGGCGTCCCCTCCCAGACCCGCCGCGCCCTGCTCGACGGCCCTCAGGCCCAGGATCGCCATCGCGTCGCCTGGCGGACGCTGCTGCCCTTCGAGTCGGTCGCCGGCCAGATTGCGCTGGACCGCGTCTCCGTGCTGTTCGGCCCAGGCTATCATGTGGTCTGCTATCCGCTGCCGCATCGTCGGCAGGTCAACATCGCGCTGTTCGCCAAAGCCGCCAACAGGGCCCAGGCCGCTACGCTGCCGCTGCAGCAGGCCAGCGTCAGCAGCCCCCGCATCGCCGCGATTCTGGCGGCGGCAGCCGACAGCTGGACACCCTGGCCGCTCTATACGGTGCACACCACCCAATGGTATGCCGGCAATATCGGCCTGCTCGGCGATGCCGCCCACGCCATGGTCCCGTTCCAGGCTCAGGGCGCGGCCATGGGCATTGAGGATGCTGCCATATTGGCGCCCCTGCTGGTCGCACAGCCCGATGCCGAAGCGGCCTTCGCCCGCTACCAGGCCATTCGCCAGCCGCGCGTCTGGCGCGTGGCGCGCACCAGCCTGAGCAATGGCGTGGCTTTCCACATGCCCTGGCCGCTGAGCCTCGCCCGCGACGGCGTTATTGCCGCACAAGGCAGTCATGGGCATCTGGGCCGGCTCGACTGGCTCTACAGCTATGATGCCAACGCCGCCAGCGCGATGAATCATTTCGATAGAGCCGCGCCACAACCCCCTCAATCCACTCAATAATCGGTCATCAGGTCACATTGGGCGCAGCCTTCCTCCCCTTGAGGCCTTGCTTTGAACCAACTGCCTGTGTCAACTGCGCGACACGTCATCAGCCCTCCGGAATTCCCAACCTAAGCGCCCCGCGATGCAAGCAGCGACCAGATCACGACTAACTCTCACCTGTATTCTGGTGACGATCCTGCTTGATATGGTCGGTGTCGGCATCATCGTGCCAGTGCTGCCCGAGCTGCTCGAGGACCTTACCGGTGGCAGCGTTGCCAACGCGGCCGTCATTGGCGGCTACTTGGTCTTTGCCTATGCCTTCATGCAGTTTGTCTTCTCCCCGGTGCTGGGCAATCTGTCGGACCGCTTTGGGCGCCGTCCGGTACTGCTGCTCTCCCTGCTCGGGCTGACTTTTGACTACCTGATGATGTCGATCGCCCCGGTGGTCTGGTACCTGTTCATCGGCCGCATCATTGCCGGTATTGCCGGCGCCGCGGTGTCGACCGCGACCGCCTACATGGCTGACATCACCCCGCCCCACAAACGCACGCACCGGTTCGGCCTTATCGGCGCCGCCTTCGGCCTGGGCTTCATCATCGGCCCGGTGATCGGGGGCGAGCTGGGTGAATTCGGCCCGCGCGTGCCGTTCTTTGCCGCTGCCGCGCTCGCCTTCTCCAATTTCCTGTTTGGCCTGCTGGTGCTGCCCGAGAGCCTGCCCAAGCATTCGCGCCGCAAGTTCGATATCCGCCGCGCCAATCCCTTCGGTGCCATTGTCGCGCTGCGCCAGTACCCGCTGGTGATATGGCTGCTGGCCGTGCTCTTCGCCTTCTCGCTGGCCGCGCAGGCCCTGCCCACGGTCTTCAGCTATTTCACCGTCGAGGTCTTCCGCTTCACTTCCTCCAATATCGGCCGGGCGCTGGGCGCCTTCGGCATTGGCTTTGCCATCAGTCAGGCGGTGCTGGTCGGGCCCATGGTCAAGCGTCTGGGCGAGCCGCCCGTGGCCATGCTGGGCCTGCTGGCCGCGATCATCGCCTTTATCGGCGTCGCCTTCACCGATCAGGTCGTCTATCTGTACACCTTCATCATGGTCGGGGCGATCAGCGGCCTGGCCCCGCCCGCGATCAATGGCATCCTCTCCCGCCAGGTCCCGGACAATGCGCAGGGCGAGCTGCAGGGCGCGGTCAACGCCGCCAATTCCCTGGCCACCATCATCGGCCCGCTGGCCGCCACCCAGATCTTTTCCCACTTCACCAGCGACCGCACTGCCGCCGACTATTTTCCCGGCGCCCCCTTTGTCGCTGCCGCTATTGCCCTGCTCATCGCACTGGCAATATTCGCCGTGGCCGCCTGGCGGTTCGAGCTGGGCCGGCGCCCCTCGATCGCCAACAAGCCGCAGGTTCCCGACATGGCGCCACCCGGCCAGATTCGGGTGCCGCCCATTGATGAAGACGCAGACGATGACAGCACTCCAGATTCGTCCGGCCGCTGAGGCCGATACCTACGCCATCCTGGCCATCGTCTCGCCGACCCTTGCGGCCGGCGACACCTACGCGATCTCTCCCCATCTCGACGATGCCGCCGTGCTGGCCTATTGGCTGGGGCCCAGCCATGAAGTGTTCGTGGCCGAGCGCGATGGCGTCATCCTGGGCACCTATTACCTGATGGCCAACCAGCAGGGCGGCGGCGCCCATGTCGCCAATTGCGGCTATATGACCGCCCCCGAGGCCCGCGGTCAGGGCATCGCCCGCGCCATGTGCGAACACTCGCTGGAGCGCGCCCGCCAGCTCGCCGAAGCCGAACGTGGCCGCGCCCGGACACGCAGCTTCCTTGGAGGCAACAGCGACTAATGGACGTGATCGACACCTTCCTCGCGACCTTTATTCGCTACAT
>CAXBKI010000481.1:0-2891 GCA_963975955.1 uncultured Devosia sp. | reverse complement strand
CATGAACAGCAACAGGCACCCCAGCATCGACATCGCCGCCACCTGCGCCTGCGGGGCCATGGAGATGGCCGTTAGCGGCCCCGTCGTCTCGATGTTCATGTGCTCATGCCTCGATTGCCAGCGCGCGACGGGCACTGGCCATGCCACGGTGGCCCTGACGCCAGCGGCAGCTCTGCTCATCACCGGCGCGCCAAAATCCTTCGCGCGTCCCAGCGATTCAGGCGCGGTTTTCACGCGGCATTTCTGCCCCGAATGCGGCACGCCGCTCTACGGGCAGTCATCGCGCGCGCCCGATATCCGCATGATCGCGATTGGCTTTTTTGCCGGCCAGAATGCCTGGTACCAGCCCAATCAGCTGATCTTCGCCCGTAGCCAGCAGGAATGGGATCTGGTTGCCGATCACCTGCCCCGGCACGCCACCTATCGCGTAGGGTCGCTCACATGAGCATGGCCGCCCAGGAACTGGCAGACCGTATCCGCCTGCAGCTGGCAGCAGATCCGCACATTCGCGAACAACGGATGATGGGCGGCCTGGTCTTCATGTGGCGTGGCAACATGCTGGTGGGGCCGATGAAGGATGGCAGCCTGCTGGTGCGTTGTGGCAAGGATGCCTACGCTGCTACGCTCGAGTTGCCTGGGGCCGCCCCGATGACCTTCACCGGCCGAACCATGACCGGCTTCGTTGTGGTGACGGGCGACGCCATCGAAGATGACGATCGTCTCGCCCAATGGATTGCCATCGCCCGCACCTTTGTCGCAACCTTGCCGCCCAAATAGCCGACTATTGCTAGATCCTGCCGAACACCAGTGCCGCGTTGACCCCACCAAAGCCAAACGAGTTTGACAGCGCATAGTCCACGCTCATCGTCTTGGCTGCATTGGCCACGAGGTCGAACTTGTTGGCCTCTTCTTCAGGGTCTTCCAGATTGATCGTGGGCGGCAGCACGCCTTCGCGGAGTGCCTGCACCGAAACCACGGCCTCGAACGCCCCCGCTGCACCCAGCATATGCCCCGTCGCCGATTTGGTGGACGACACGGCAAGATCCTTGCCACGTCCGACAAACACCGCCGACAGACCGGCGATTTCGGCCGCATCACCAACGGCCGTCGAGGTCGCGTGAGCATTGACGTAGCCGATCTGCGACTGGTCGATGCCAGCCATCGTCAGCGCATTGCGCATCGCAACCTGGGCCCCTGCACCGTCGGGCGAACCCGAAGTCAGGTGATAGGCATCAGCCGAGGTACCATAGCCGGCCAGGATGGCCAGCGGCGTGGCGCCGCGCGCCCTGGCATGGCTGAGCTTTTCGATCACCAGCACGGCGGCGCCTTCCGACAGCACGAAGCCATCGTGGCCCTTGTCGAACGGGCGCGAAGCTTCGGTCGGGCGATCATTGAACGAGGTGGCCAGAGCGCGTGACGCGGCAAACCCGCCCACCGAGATCGGATCGACCGAGCCTTCGGCGCCACCGACCACGGCCACTTCGGCCTCGCCGGTCATGATCAGCCGCATGCCATCGCCGATCGCCTGGGCCGAGGCGGCGCAGGCGGTGACCGGCGTACCGATCGGGCCGCGGAAGCTGTGCAGGATCGACAGCCAGCCGGCTGCCAGATTGGCCAGGAACGAGGGAATGGTGAAGGGCGACAACCGGCGCGCGCCCTTGGTCTGGATGATCTCGAAGGCCCGGCCCATCACCGGCGAACCGCCAACGCCCGATCCGATGATAGTGGCCGTTGCCTGCTGATCGGCTAGTTCGGTGGGGTGCCAGTTGGCCTGCTCGAGCGCCTCATGCGTTGCCGCAATGGCGTACTGGATGAACAGATCCATCTTCTTGATGTCTTTGCCGTCGATGAAATCAACGGGATCGAAACCGTTCGGATCGGTAGCCTTGCTCGGTACAAGGCCGGCGATGCTCGAGCCAAATCCGGTCGTGTCGAAGCGATCATTCTGCACGATGCCGCTGCGCCCGGCGATCAGCCGGCTCCACATGGTTTGCACGCCCACACCCAAGGGACTGACCACGCCCATGCCGGTGACAACGATTGGATCCGACGGATCTGGCTTCAGCATGCATTCTCTCCTGTTTCAATTCTCAAGATCGTCCGGGCTTCCGGGGGAGTTTCAAAGGCGCGCCAGCTGCCGCAGTGCGGCGATGACGGTCGGGAATTCGGGGTCGTCCAGTGCGGCACGCAATTCCGATTGCTGGTTTCGCCATTGCGGAATCGCCTCGGCGACCACCTGACTCCCCTGCTCGCTCAAGGCGCGCACCCGGCCGTTGCCGCGTTCCGCCGCCATCGTTGTGACCAGTCCATTGCGTTCGAGCAGTGCCAGGTTGCGCGACAGCGTGCTGCGATCCATGGCAAGCGCACTTGCCATTTGCGTCACTGACCGCCCTGGGTGTTCAGCCAGGGACGTCAGAATACTGAACTGCGCCGCCGTGATCCCATAGCGCCTGAATTTGCGATCGGCCAGCCGCGTCAGCGCGCGCGCCGCCATCTGGGCATTCAGAACCAAACAAAGATCGAACTCGCTCGCCATTTCCGACTGGTAAGCGTGCATATGCACGGTGTCAACTGGCATGCCCCCTTGCCCTATAGCGGCTTTGCGCCTTTTCAATGCCAGTGCTATAGGGGCAGCCGAAACCGGCCCGAAGGCCAGCATGCGGATTCCAGGGAGATATTTCCGATGAGCAAAATCAAAGTCGCCAACCCGGTCGTCGATCTTGACGGCGATGAGATGACACGGATCATCTGGCAGGCGATCAAGGACAAACTCATCCATCCCTATCTGGACCTGCCCATCGAATACTACGATCTCTCGGTGCAGAGCCGCGACGCGACAGACGACCAGATCACTGTCGATGCTGCCAACGCCATCAAGAAATATGGCGTGG
>CAXBKI010000480.1:0-2895 GCA_963975955.1 uncultured Devosia sp. | reverse complement strand
ACAAACGCGCCCTTGCCGTCCATCAGCAGGGGACGGTCGCCATCGCCATCGGCCGATACCAGCACGTCGAGCTTATCGCTGGCTATCCAGCCTGCCAGGGGAGCCAGCACGGCGTCGCCGAAGGCTTCGGTATCGACGGCAACGAATTGCGTCGTCCGCCCCAGGCTGACGGTCTCGGCGCCGCTTTGGCCAAGAATGCGGACCAGCAGGTCTCGCGCCACGGTCGAATGCTCAAACACCCCGACCCGCAGGCCGGCCAATGCACCCGGCGGCAACAGGCGCGCAAAGCGCGCGACATAGCGCTCGATCGCCTGTGCCGATTCATCGGCGATCGGGGCAACGCTGTCGCTGATCGGCGCATCGCTCAGCGCACCAAGGATTCCTGCTTCGTCTGCCTTGCTGATCTCGCCAGCGGGGCTATAGAATTTCAATCCGTTGCGGTCGGCCGGGATATGGCTGCCGGTCACCATGATCGCCGCGCAGCCGGCTGCCATGGCATGATAGGCCAGCGCCGGCGTCGGGATGGTGCCGCAATCGACCGGTTCCAGGCCGAACTGGCGGATGGCGGTCGCGCAGTCGGCCACAATGGCCGGGCTCGAAGCACGAAAGTCGCGCCCCAGATAGATCTTGCCGCCGCCGCCCTGCCCGCTCCGGGCCAGATGCTGGAGAAACGCCATCACATAGCGCCGGGCTTCCTGCCCCTCCAGCTCGCTAGCCAGACCGCGCAGACCGCTGGTCCCGAATTTCAAACTACTCTGTGACATCGCTACGCCCCACCAGAACCATCGCCCATATCAAATTTGATAATGGTTGCGATACCATGACACAAAGCGCGCGACACCCTGCTCCATCGGCGTGCGCGGCAATGGTCCGATCAATTGCTGCAACAGCGTTGTGTCCGCCGCCGTCGCCATCGGATCGCCCGCCTGGGTCGGCAGCATTCTGCAATCGGCCTTCTGCCCCAGGGCGTGCTCGATCGCCCGCACAAAATCCATCAGCTCTTCGGGGTGTCCGCCTGCCAGATTGAGCACCCGATAGGGTCCCACCGGCGATAGCGAATCCCCGGCGACGGCATGTCCACGGCTTGGCGCGAGAGGCAGCAGGCGCATGATAGCCTCGATAAGGTCATCGATATAGGTGAAGTCCCGTTGCATCGCACCCTGCCCGTAGATTTCGATGGGGCGTCCCTCCAGGATGGCGGCAACGAACTTGAACAGGGCCATGTCGGGCCGTCCCCACGGACCATAGACGGTAAAGAACCGCAACATGGTGGTGGGGATGTCGAACAGATGGGCATAGGAATGCGCCATCACCTCATTGCTCTTCTTGGTCGCTGCATACAGCGACAGCGGCGCGTCAGCCGCGTCATGTTCGGAAAACGGCACCTTGGTATTGCCGCCATAAACCGAGCTGGTCGAGGCAGCCAGGAAATGCACGGGCCTGTGCGCCCGCACGGCTTCGAGCATATTGGCCGTGCCCACCAGATTGGCGCCGACATAGCTCCGGGGCTGTTCAATGCTGTGGCGCACGCCCGCCTGCGCCGCCAGATGCACCACCACCTCGGCCGCTGCGCGCTCCAGCGAACGGGTGAGTAGTTCGTCATCCTGCAACTCCCCTTCCACCGGGGTGAAGCCGGCATGAGGCGCCAGTTCGGCCAGCCGCGCCCGTTTGAGCGTCACATCATAATAGTCCGAGAGGCTGTCGAACCCGGTAACCAGGTGCCCCTCTTCGAGCAGGCGCCGGGCCAGATGATAGCCGATAAATCCCGCCGTTCCGCTGATGAAGACTTTCAATGCGTTCTCTCTGTCTTGCCGGGATAGCCTGTCAGCCTGATCCGCACGCGGTCAGGGCCAGCCAGGCCATGATACGCCTAATGTCCGTCAGGCGGTACGCCGCCGCGCAGCCGCTTGATGCCGGAGCGTATCGACTTGCCGTCCAGACGCCGCCTTTTCGAGGCCAGTGTTGGCCGGGTCGCCACCCGGAATTTGGGGACGTGCGATCCGGCGACCAGCAGCGCCACCAGCTTTTCGAGCGCATCGGCCCGGTTCATCGGCTGGTCGCGGTGCGAATTGGCGGTGATCACGATCACGCCCGCTTTGGTGAGCCTTTTGCCGGCCAGCGCCGCTACCCGCCGCTTCATCGCGTCGGGAATGGAGGGCGAGTTTTTCAGGTCAAAGCGCAACTGCACAGCGCTCGACACCTTGTTGACGTTCTGCCCGCCCGGTCCGGCCGAACGCACGAAGGTCTCCTCGATCTCGCTCGGGTCGATGGAGACGGAGCGGGTAATGACGATGGGATCAGCCATGTCCCGCTCCTTGCTTGTTAACTGCGCAGCCGTCCGGCGTAGATGATCTCGCCTTCGTGGATGATCAGGCCCTTGAGGGTCGCCTTGTACTTGCCCTCGACGGCAGTCTTTTCGATCCAGCCCTTGGCCAGCATGCGGGCGAAGACCTTTTCGCCCACATCCTTGAAGTCGTCGGGCCCCAGCGCATTGTCTTCGCCCATATGGGTGATGACCTTGATCTCGCGGTTGGATGGACGCAGCGGCATGGCTCAGGCGGCCTTTTCCTTGAGGTCAGGCGGGGTGGATTCGGCCATGAGCGCCACCAGGGCATCCATGAACGGCTCGACCTTCTGGCCCTCGGTGCCCAGGCGACGGACCGAGACAGTCCCCTCCTCGGCTTCGCGCTTGCCCACCACGAACATCAGCGGCACCTTGCCCACCGAATGCTCGCGCACCTTGTAGTTGATCTTCTCGTTGCGCACGTCGAGCTCGGCGCGGATGCCGGCGGCCTTGAGCTGGCGCACCAGCTTTTCGGCATAATCGTCGGCTTCCGAGACGATGGTGGCCACCACAACCTGCGTGGGCGCCAGCCACATCGGCATGCGCCCGGC
>CAXBKI010000479.1:0-2903 GCA_963975955.1 uncultured Devosia sp. | reverse complement strand
AATCTGGGCATCGATTTCCGGGGCGGCTCGGCCATGGAAATTCAGGCAACCTCGGGCACAGCCGATCCCGGCGCCATTCGCGACGCGTTGTCATCACTCGATCTTGGCGAGATCCAGGTTCAGGGTTTCGGCGAGAGCGATCGCCTGCTCGTCCGTGTGCAAACCCAGGATGGGGGGCCGGCGGCGCAGCAGGAAGCGGTTGCCAAGGTTCAGCAGACCGTTCAGGCAGCAGGTTATGAAACGCGGGGCACCGAAACTGTGGGGCCCACGGTGTCGAGCGAACTGGCGATCACAGGTGCAGTCGGTCTGGGCGTGGCCCTGGTCGGCATCCTGATCTATCTCTGGTTCCGCTTCGAGTGGCAATTTGCCGTCGGCGCCATCGTGTCGACCGGTCACGACGTGATCCTGACCATCGGCCTGTTCGCCTTTGCAGGGCTGGAGTTCAATGCCTCCAGCATCGCGGCCATTCTCACCATCGTCGGCTACTCGCTCAACGATACCGTCGTGATCTATGACCGGATTCGCGAATATCGTCTGAAGTACAAGAAGATCGGGCTGCCCGAGATCATCGACATTTCGATCAACTCGACGTTGCCACGTACCATACTGACGGCGTCCACGACCTTCATCGCCTTGATGGCGCTGGTGGTGTTCGGTGGTGACGTTATCCGCAGCTTCACCATCTCGATGGCCTGGGGCGTCTTCGTTGGCACCTATTCCTCGATCTTCATTGCTTCGCCGATCCTGATCTATTTCGGGCTCACCACCCGGCTTGACCAGGCCGGTGAGGACGATGACGAGAAAAAGCTGACCAAGCCGGCGGATGGAGCGTCGGTCTGAGGTCGGCCATGTCAGACACTGCGCCGGGCCATTTTCCCCAGCAGGTCGGCATCGATGCCTATGGCAACAGCGGCTTCCGCTTTGCCGATATGTCGCACCGCGGTTCGCTGCTCTGCCTGCCCACCGGCATGCTTGGCTGGAACGTAACGGCACCCGCCGAGATCACGCTGGACAGTCTGGCGCCGGTCCTGACGGCTGCCGCTGATATCGACGTGCTGATGATCGGGCTCGGTCATGACATCACCGGCCTGTCGCCCGATATTCGGGCGGCACTGCGCGCGCACGGCATCATCATTGAAGCCATTTCTACTGGCAGCGCCGTGCGTACCTACAATGTCCTGCTGGCCGAACAACGCGCCGTGGCCGCCGCCCTGATTGCGGTCGACAGGGTTCGCTGAGATGAGTACGCAGAGTTTTATCCATGCGGCCGACGCGCTGCGCGGCGGAGATCGAGATCGCTATCTCGCTACGCTCGTCCTGGCGGGAGAACATCGCGACGCCGTCACCGCACTATATGCCTTCAATGCCGATGTCGCCTCGATCCGGGAGCGTGTGTCCAACCCTGCGCCCGGCGAAATGCGCCTGCAATGGTGGAGTGATGCCCTCGACGGCGAGGGACACGGAGCCGTCAGGCAAAACCCTGTTGCAGACGCTCTGCTCGACACGATCGCGCGCTACAACATTCCCGCCGGCACGTTGCTGCGCCTGATCGGCGCCCGCCGGTTTGACCTCTACGACGATCCCATGCCCGACCTGGAGAGCTTTGAGGGCTATGCGGGTGAAACCGTGTCCACGCTCTACCAGCTGGCAGCCATGATCCTCAATGACGGCGAGATCATCGAAGCTGGTGATGCTGCCGGCCATCTTGGCGTCGCTCATGCCATGATCGGTCATCTGCGCGCATTCGGTCATTTCGCCGCCCAGGGACGCATCATGCTGCCCTGGAGCATATTTGCGGCCAATGGGGTCTCTGAGGGCGAAATCTTTTCGGGTACTGAAAGTGATGGGCTGTCGGAGGCGCTTGGCCAGATCGGGGAGATGGCGCTCGATCATCTCGCCAAGGCAGAAGCGGCCATTGCAGTGCTGCCGGGCCATCTCAAGCCCGCATTCGCCTCGATTGCCGTCCTCAAGGCGCAGTTCGAACTCCTGCAACGCCAGCGCAGCGGCCTGTTTGCCCCAGCGGCCGATGACGCCGACTGGCGCAAGATCACCCGGCTGGCCTGGTGGACGTGGATCAACCGCTAGAGGCGGTCCCCGCCAAAGGCTACGAATTCGCCGCTGAGCCGGCCGGCTGCAGCGCCGGCGTAATCGATCACCGCAGTCACATTGATACGGGCCAGCCCCCTGCGGCTCAGCGTGGTCCTGAACCTTGTCCAGTCCTCATCGCTGTTGAGCGCGGACCGCGCGGTGAAGTCTCCGGCAATCGGGGCCAGATATTCCATCGTGTTGCGCTGGATCACCACGCGGCTGGGCTGCCCCGCGGCGGTAAGCCGCAAATGCAGCAGGCACCAGGCCGACAGAATGGCGACTGCCGAAGCACTGCCGCCGAACACGGTGTCCCGATGGTTGATATTGGGCGCCAAAGGCGCTGCCAGCACGACACCATCATCGGCCAGCGACACAACCTGCACCCCCATCGCCTGCGACAGCGGGATATGCTCGTGGAGGTAACTCTGGAGCGCCGCTGGCGTCATGCCCAGGCCTTCAGGTCCTCAAGGGCGCGCGAGGTGATCGCCTTGCGCTTGGCCTGGGTCTTTTCCGTGCCGCGCCAGCGACCAACCAGGTCTTCCGGCTTGTTGACAGTCACCGGCGGAAACAGGCCGAAATTGACGTTCATCGGCTGAAAGCTGCGGGCGCCGCTATAGCTGTCAGATTCGATATGTCCGCCGGTAATGTGGGCGATCAGCGCACCCAGTGCCGTGGTATTGGGCGGCGTAGGCATGGTTTCGCCACGCGCCTCTGCGGCAGCCAGACGACCGGCGATCAGGCCGACCGCAGCACTTTCCACATAGCCCTCTACGCCCGTGACCTGGCCGGCAAACCGAATCCGGGGATCGGCCTTA
>CAXBKI010000478.1:0-2912 GCA_963975955.1 uncultured Devosia sp. | reverse complement strand
AATTGCGGGCCAGCCCGACCACGCTGAAGGCCAGGGCAAACAGGAAAGCGGCAAAAATGCCGAGCTCCACCAGGTGCGAATCGCCCTGGAATGGCAGGATCAGCTCAAGCCCGACATTGACCGCCCCCGCCCCATAGGCCAATGCCAGCCACCGTGCCCCGGTTGCCATGCGCGCATTGATCGCCACGACCGCAAAGGCCGTGGCGAACAAGGCGGCCACACTCACATTGATTGCCAGCACAAAAGCTGCAGCGCTCATCGCCAAACCCGGGAGTCATCTTCGGGCGCATGGTAATGGGCATGGCGCAACGAGAGGTTAACTTGCGGCCGACAAAGCGCCTGGGCAGGCCCGCTCAGGCGCGCGGCGTCACCCCGAAGGCCTGCGCCACCAGGCCATAGGAGCGCCGCCGCTGTTCATAGCTGTGCATGGTGGTGGTGATCATCACCTCGTCGGCCGCGCAGCTCTCGGCCTTTTCGGCGATGGCGTCGCGCACCGTTGCGGGCGACCCCATGATCCACAGGCTCGACTGGTGGTCGATCACCGCCTGCTGCTGCGGGGTGAGCACCCGCGCATGGGCCTCCTCGGGGCTGAGCAGCTTGCGCTGCTCGCCGGAGGTGAACAGCGCCCAGCTGACCGCCTGCGACCGCGACAGATACTGCGCCTCTTCATCGCTGGGCGCGCACACCACCGATACGCACAGCATGGTCTGCGGCCGGGGAAAGTCGGCGCTGGGCACAAAACTCCGCCGATAGGCATCAAAGGCCGGCGCCGCCGGCGTATGGCTGAAATGGGCGGCAAAGGCATAGCCCATGCCCAGTTGCCCGGCAGCCTGCGCGCTGTTGCCCGACGATCCGAGCAGCCATCTGGGCGGCAGCCGGATGCCCCCGGGCGAGACCGGCACGCGCGAAAAGGGATGGTCGGGCGGAAAGCCGTCCTCGTCAAACGCCAGCAGCTCGGCAAGATAGGCCGAAAACTCCTCGCCACCGCCGCTGCGCAGCGCCCGCATGGCATAGCCATCCCCACCCGGCGCGCGCCCCAGCCCCAGATCGATGCGGCCCGGATGCAGCGCCTCGAGCGTGCGATAGGCCTCGGCAATGCGCAGCGGCGGATGGTTGAGCAGCATGACGCCCCCCGAGCCCACCCGAATCGAGCGGGTATGGGCCGCCGCGCTGCCGATCAGGATTTCGGGCACCGACGAGGCGATCGAGGGCATGCCGTGATGCTCGGCATACCACAGCCTGGTATAGCCCAGATCATCGGCGGCCTGCGCCAGGGCGACGGTTTCGGCCATCGCCTGCACGGTGGTGCTGCCCTCGGCGATGGGCGCGAGATCCTGCAGCGACAGGGCAAATGGAGCGGTCATGGCAATCACGGAGGTTGGGAACAATGGCGCTTCTTCTATCGGCAAATGACGATGAAGGCGAGACCCGTCGACGTGGCCTGGCGGTCACATTTTATCGATAATTCCCCCCAACCGGTCACTGCCACGTTGACTCAATTGCAAGAACCGGGTTGTACAGTGGGAGAATTATTGAGGGACGTCCTGTGTCGAAACTGCTCACCGCCGCTTTTGTCATCGCAGTATCGACCTTGGCGGCACTGCCCGCCCAGGCCCAGAGCCTGACAACACCCCAGCCCTTTGCCAATGTGGTGGACGAGCTGCGCGTCGGCGTGGGCTATCACATGGCCTATTACACCATGCTGCCGCCGCCCACGCCGCAGGAACTCTACCTGACCCGGCTGGAGGATGTTTCCTTCGACGTGCTGTTCACCACCCCGGCCATCGATGCGTTCTACTGGCTCGGTTCGCCGCGCCCCGAAATCGGCACCACCATCAATCTCAAGGGCGAAGACAGCCTGTTGCACGCCGGCCTGACCTGGACCGTACCGGTGTTTGACACCCCGTTTTACGTCGAAGGCACCTTCGGCGCGGCCGCCCACAATGGCTATCTCGGCGACGAGGCCCCTGCCGGCCGCCGCAAATATGGCTGCCGGGTCAATTTCTATGAACGCTTCGGCGTCGGCGTCAATGTCAGCGACAACCTCACGGCCACCATTGCCTATGAACACATGAGCAATGCCGGGCTGTGCGAATACAATGCCGGCATTTCCAATCTCGGGCTCAAGATGGGCTGGAAGTTCTAGCCAGCCCGGCCCCTCACGCCACCTGGCCGGCGGCCCAGCCCGAGGCCCAGGCCCACTGGAAATTATAGCCGAAGAACAGCCCCGGCACGGCGCGCGCGCCCATGGTCTTGGCATCGAGATCGCGGGTGTCCACGCCCCCCAGCGTCACTTCGGCGGTGCGATAGCCTTCCGAGCCAACGGGCTTGAGCGTCCAGGCCTTGAGCTTGGCTTGCACCATCGCCAGCTTCCGGTCGGAAAAATCCCCGATCATCCCGGCCATGTCGAGCTCGTCACCCAAGAGCTGCGCCAGCTTGCGCGGGAGAAAGCTCCCCAGCACCGTCTGCACCTGCAGCTTGGGCGTGGCCTGGCGCGCCGCGCGCAGCTTTTCGCCGGCATCTTCATGCGGCAGCAGATCGACGGCAATGGCATCGCCTTCCCGCCAATAGGACGAGATCTGCAGGATCGCCGGGCCGGAGAGGCCGCGATGGGTAAACAGCAGCGCCTCTTCGAACGCCGTCTTGCCATGGCTGACAATGGCATCGGTGGCGATGCCCGAGAGTTCCCTGAGTTTTTCCAGCGCCCCGGTTTCAAAGGTCAGCGGCACCAGCGCCGGGCGGGTTTCGGTCAGCCGCAGGCCGAACTGGCTGGCCAGCTGATAGCCCAGGCCCGTCGCGCCCATCTTGGGAATGGACTTGCCGCCCGTGGCCACCACCAGGCTCTCGGTGGTGATCGAGCTGGTGCTCAGCTGCAGCGAAAATCCGTCGGTGCCGCGGTCCACCGCCGCAAC
>CAXBKI010000477.1:0-2912 GCA_963975955.1 uncultured Devosia sp. | reverse complement strand
CCGGACTGGGCAGCGGGGGCAGTCGGCTTGCTTATTCAGCCAGGGTCCACTTGCCGCCCTGGCCCTGCAGCACCACGAAGTTGGAGCGGGCCAGCGTGTTTTCGGGGGTAAAGGTGATCTGGCCGGCGATGCCCTGATAATCGGCAGCCTTGAGCGCAGCGTTGATCGCGGCAGCGTCGGTGCTGCCTGCCGACTTGATGGCCTCGGCGAGCAGGTTCATCCCGTCATAGGCCAGCGGCGCATAGGGGCCCGGAGCCGAGCCGTAGGCTTCCGTATAATCAGTGATGAACGCCTTGGCCTCGGGCAGGAATTCCGCGGTCGGGTTGGAAAAGCCGATTACGCCGTCTGCAGCCGATCCGGCGATGTTGAACAGCTCGGGTGAATTGGAGCCATCGCCCACGGCGATCTTGCCCTGATAGCCGGCCTGGCGCAGCTGGCGGATCAGCAGGCCCCCATCGGCATAATAGGCGGTCCAGAACACGGCGTCCGGATTGGCCGAGCGGATGGCCGTCACAATCGCCGAATAGTCCTGTTCGCCCTTGTTGGCGACTTCGAACGCCGGAACCGTATTGCCCGCTGCTTCCCAGTCCTTTTTGGTGAGGTCGGCAAGGTCCTGCGAATAGGCATCGCCCTGGTTGACGATGGCCAGCGACTTGACGCCCTGGCCCGTGAAATATTCGATGGCCTTGGCCACCTGGTCATCGCCGGTCGAGTTGATCATGAAGGCATTGCCCGGATTGGCCGGGATCAGCTTGGTGGAATTGGCCGCTGCGATGACGAACGGAATGCTCGCATCGCCGAAAATCTTGAGGGTCGGCACGGTTGCGCCCGAGCAGTAGCCACCCACAATGCCCACGACATCGGATGAGGCCAGCTTGCTGGCAGCATTGACGGCCTGCTGGGGATCGCAGCCATCGTCACCAACCACCGAGGTCAGCTGTTCGCCATTGATCCCGCCAGCGGCATTGATTTCGGAGATGGCCAGATCCACGGCATTGGCCATGTCCTGCCCATAGGTGGCTTCCGAGCCCGTCGTGGGTACCAGAATGCCGATTTTCATTTCCGCATAGGCGGGTGCAGCGATGGCCATGGCAATCGCGGTTGTTGTCAGAAGTGCGGCTATTTTCATCTTTAGGCTCCTCAACCCTGTTGCGGACCTTGGCTTTGTTCCCGAGCACCAACGTCTCTGAAGGTCAGGTTTGCACGATTGTATCCAATATACAACGTGCGGGCCGGCTGCGGCCAACAGCGCGATTGTGGTCGTCGCACGACCCCGCTAAAAGCTGCGCAATCCCGATCTTGGAGGAATTGGTGTGATCGAAGGGCTCAGTGCACGAGCGTCCAATCTTGGTGCCAGGGTGTCCTCATCCGACGTCATCCACGAGGCCTTGCGGGCAGCCATTGTTCGCGGCGAACTTGCCGAGGGGCTGACCCTGCGCCAGGACGCCATCGCCAAGATGTTCAATGTCAGTCGGATCCCGGTTCGCGAGGCGCTCAAGCAGCTTGAGGCCAGTGGTATGGTGACCTCGATCCACTACAAGGGCGTCGTCGTCAGCCGGATTTCGATTGCCGAAATCGAGGAGATATTCGATTTCCGTTCCATCGTCGAACCCAGGCTGATTGCGCACGCCGTTCCCCGCATGACCGCCCAATCGCTCGATCAGGCCCAGCGACTGTGCGACTTGTTCGCCCAGGAGACCGACGGCGCACGATGGGGCGACCTCAATCGCCTGTTTCATGCCGCGCTATATCGCGATGCGGACCTGCCGTATTATTTTGCCGCGGCCGGGGCGGCCAATGACCGCATCGAGCGCTACATCCGGACCCATCTGACCTTGGCGCACGGCCGCCAGCGCGCCATCGTCGAGCACCAGCAGATTGTTGACGCCTGCCGGCTTGGCGATGCTCAACTGGCCGCCGAGCTGACACGTCAGCATATCGTTCAGGCATCGGCTTCCCTGATTGAAGCCCTCAACCCGCCGGGCTGACGGTCGGGCGCCCGGTTGCAAGCCCCTTTGTTCCTGCATCAATCAATGTCACCTTGTCGCGGCAGCCTTGGGACGCATCATGCCCACCCGAGCCTGGTGTCCAGCATAGCGAGCCGTCATGACCAGCCTGTCCCTGTTTGACCTGATTGCCGCCTTCGGCTGGATCAACCACGTCGTCCTCAAACTGCCCCAGACCATTGGCCTGCTGGTGATGGCGCTGCTGGCCTCCTTTGTGCTGGTCGGAGCCGAACTGGCCTTCCCCCAGCTTGGGCTCTACGAAGACGCCGTCGCCGTACTCAAACAGGTGGATTTTGAATCCACCGTGCTCGATGGCATGCTGGCTTTCCTGCTGTTTGCCGGGGCGCTGCACGTCGATTTCAATGCCATGCGGTCGCGCGTGGGCACCATTACCATCATGGCCACCGGCGGGGTCCTGCTTTCCACCATGCTGGTGGGGACCGGATTCTGGCTGCTGGCAAGCCTGTTCGGTCTCCCCATGCCCCTGATCTGGGCAATGGTATTCGGCGCCCTGATCAGCCCCACGGACCCGGTTGCCGTGCTGTCGACCCTCAAGCAGGTCAAGGTGCCGGCGGCCCTCGAAAGCGTCATGACCGGGGAATCGCTGTTCAATGATGGCGTTGGCGTTGTGCTGTTCACCGTCGTGCTGGCCGCCGCCAGCAGCATGGGCGGCGATGGGCTCGATCCCGTCCATATCGGTGAGTTGTTTCTGGTGGAGGCGGTCGGCGGTGGCCTGCTGGGCCTGGCCGCCGGTTATGCCGCCTACCGTGCCATGCGCGCCATCGACGATTATCCCGTCGAGGTGCTGATTTCCCTGGCACTGGTTACCGGGCTTTATGCCCTTGCCAGCAAGCTGCACATGAGAGGACCGATAGCAGTTGTAGTGACTGGCCTGCTGGTCGGCCA
>CAXBKI010000476.1:0-2919 GCA_963975955.1 uncultured Devosia sp. | reverse complement strand
CGTCGTGGCACTGCGATTTTGTAGTCGTTGATTTCTATCGAATTACTGCCGCCCATGTCCCACAGCATTGATCTGAGGGCACCGCACTTTGCCACACATCCCCAATAGAGAGCCCTCGGGTCAGGATCGAGGGTGACGATCCCATTTGTACGGGCGGCGGCGTCCGGCTTGGAGACCAGGAACATGGACGAGCTGACAAAAACCGTCATCGAGCGGGGGGACCTGGCGCATCTGGCGCTGTTCCTCTGGGCCAGTGGCGCCAGCGCGCTTTTGGTGTGGAGCCTGCGCGAAATGGCCAAGGTGAATCAGCACTTCAACGACTTCGTGCAGGAAATCGCCAGCCTGAATCGCCTTTTCAGAAAGGATGACTAAGTCTATGGCAAAAAAGAACAATCGTCCCAATGCGCAGCAGACTTTCCGGCAGTTTGCCTGGAACCTGGCCGGCACGCTGGCCAGCACCAGACCCGCCGGCAAGGCCAGCGCCAAGCCCGGCGGCAAGCGCTGATGGCCGGCAAGATGGGCACCATTGCCATCGATGGCGACGGCCGCTTTTCCGGCTATGCCAGCCTGTTCAACACCAAAGACGCCGGCGGCGATGTCGTGATGCCCGGTGCCTTTGCGCTGAGCCTGGCCAAACGGCGCGCCCGCATTCGCCTGCTGTTTCAGCACGATCCCAAGGAGCCGGTCGGCATCTGGGAGGCCATTGCCGAGGACGCCACGGGCCTGTTTGTCGCGGGCCGGCTGGTACCCGGCGTGCCGCGCGCCGATGCGCTGCGGCGGCTGATTGAAAACCGCGCCATCGATGTCCTGTCGATCGGCTTTCGTACCGTGCGGGCGACGCGGTCGGGCGGGCTGCGCCAGCTCTGGCAGATCGATTTGTTCGAGGTTTCGATCGTGACCTTTCCCATGCTCGAAAGCGCGCGCATTGCGCCCTCGGGCATCAATACCGGCGCCGCCATTGCGGCCGCCACCCAAACCATCCGCAACCGATAGGGATCTTTGCATGGATACCACAAGTGACGGCCTTGAAACCAAGGCCGGCGCGCAGAGCGATATTGCCGCGCTGTTCGCCGAGTTTTCGACCGCCTTTGAGGAGTTCAAGGCGACCAATGACCAGCGCCTGGGCGCGCTGGAGAAGCGGGGCAGTGCCGATGGCCTGCTCGAGGGCAAGCTCGACCGGCTCAACGCCGTGCTCGACAGCAACAAGGCGGCAATGGACCGCGCCGTGGTGGAACGGGCCCGCCCGCAACTCGATGGCAAGGGGGTGGTGATCGAGGGCGAGTACAAGAGCGCCTTCGCCGCCTATGTAAAGCGCGGCGAGGAAAAGGCGCTGTCGGTGGGCGTCAACGCCGATGGTGGCTTCGTGGTGCCCGCCGAGACCGAAACCGAGATCACCAGGCTGATGACGGCGGTATCGCCGATGCGCGCCATCGCCGGCGTGCGGCAGGTGTCCGGCTCGGTCTACAAGCGCCCCATCTCGGTGACGGGTCCGGCGGTCGGCTGGGTCGGCGAGACGGCGGCACGGCCGATCACCGGTGCGCAGACCCTGGCCGAGCTGAGCTACCCCACCATGGAGCTCTATGCCATGCCGGCTGCAACGGCGGCTTTTCTCGACGACGCCGCGGTCGATGTCGGGCAGTGGATCGCCGACGAGGTCAATGCCGCCTTTGCCGCCCAGGAAACCACTGCCTTTGTCACCGGGGACGGCGTCAACAAGCCCAGTGGCTTCCTGACGGCGACGACGGTGGCCGAAAGCAGCTGGAGCTGGGGCAAGCTCGGTTATGTCGCCAGCGGCGCCGCGGGCGCCTTGCCGGCCGCCAATGCCAGCGACGTGCTGATCGACCTGGTCTATGCGCTCAAGGCCGGCTACCGGCAGAACGCCAGCTGGGTGATGAACCGCAAGGTGCAGGGCACGCTGCGCAAGCTCAAGGATGCCGACGGCAACTATCTCTGGCAGCCGGCGGCGACCGCCGACGGCAAGGCCCGCCTGCTGGGCTTCGATCTGGTCGAGGCCGAGGACATGCCCAATATGGCGGCCAATGCGTTCTCGATCGCCTTTGGTGACTTCCGTCGCGGCTATCTGATCGTCGATCGGCAGGGCGTCAGCGTGTTGCGCGATCCCTTCTCCAACAAGCCCTATGTGCTGTTCTACACCACCAAGCGCGTTGGCGGCGGGATTGCCGATTATGACGCGATCAAGCTGCTCAAGTTCGCTGCGTCGTAGACCACGTTCTCGGCCTCACCCCCTCCTGCCTCCCCCATCAAGGGGGAGGTTTCTCTCCACTCCCAGGGCAAAATCTTGCCACAGGTACAGAGCGGCACCTCCCCCTTGATGGAGGAGGCCGGGAGGGAGTGTTCCCGGCGCCACTGCACCAACGGTGCGCAGAACCCGACAACAACAGGCAAAAACTATGACATCCTATCTTCTGGCGGGACCCGCCGAGGAGCCGGTTTCGCTTGCCGAGGCCAAGGCTTATCTCAAGGTCGATGACAGTGCCGAGGACGGCCTGATCACCACGCTGATCGGCGCGGCGCGGCTGCATGTCGAGGGCGTGACGGGGCAGGCGCTGCTGGCCCAGAGCTGGCGCGTGGTGCTCGATGCCTGGCCGGAAAACCGCATGGTCAAGCTGCCGGTAACCCCGTTCATGGCGGTGACCGAGATCATGGCCTATGACGACAATGGCGGTGGTCATGCCGTGCCGCTGGCCCAGTTCCTGAGCGAGCCCGATCGCCTGCTGCTGCCCGACGCCGTGGCGGGCATGCCGGCGCTGCGGGCGCGCCAGGGCATCGAGATCGACTTCACCACCGTCGACCGGGCGCGCAAGGCGGCCAAGGCCTCCTTCCAGGAGCGCCACGGCGTGTCGCTGACCTTCCTGCCGTTCCTGGCGCGGGCGGTGGCGCTGGCGCTGACCGACTTCC
>CAXBKI010000475.1:0-2922 GCA_963975955.1 uncultured Devosia sp. | reverse complement strand
CCGCCATACATCACCATCATGCGGTCGGCCACGCCGGCCACCACGCCCAGATCATGGGTAATCAGCACCAGCGAGGTGCCGAAATCCTCGGTCAGCGACTTGAACAGGTCCAGCATCTGCGCCTGCACCGTCACGTCGAGCGCCGTCGTCGGCTCGTCCGCGATCAGGATCTTGGGCTGGCACAACAGGGCCATGGCGATCATCACCCGCTGCCGCATGCCGCCGCTGAGCTCATGCGGATAGGCATTGGCGCGCTTGGCCGGTTCGGGAATGCCCACCCGCTCGAGCATCTCGATCGAGGTCTTGACCGCCTGCTGCTGGTTGAACCCGCGATGCTTGACCAGCACCTCGGCCAGCTGCGTCTTGACCCGCAGCGTGGGGTTCAGCGAGGTCATCGGATCCTGAAAGATCATCGCGATGTCCTTGCCGCGATGCAGGTCCAGCTGCTGGGGCGGCATGCCGATCAGGTTGATATCGCCCATCATGGCGCGGCCGCCCGCCTGGCCATTCTTGGCCAGCAGGCCCATGATCGCCAGGAAGGCCTGGCTCTTGCCAGAGCCGGATTCCCCGACAACGGCCAGCGTTTCGCCTTCGGCCAGGGTGAAGTTCATCTCGCGCACGGCGTGCACCTGGCTGTCATGCAGCGCGAACGTCACCGACATGTCTTCGATTTTGAGGACTTCAGTCATATCTATCGATCCTTGGGGTCAAGGGCATCGCGCAGGCCATCACCGATATAGGTGAGACACAGCAGCATGGTGACCAGCACGCCCGCTGGCGCCAGCAGCATCCAGGGCAGCACCTCGGCCACCGGGGCGCCCGCCGAGATCAGCGTGCCCAGCGACGTCTGCGGCTCCTGCACGCCCAGACCCAGATAGGAGAGGAAACTCTCGGCGATGATGATCTCGGGGATCGTCAGCGTGGCATAGATCACCACCGGGCCGGTCAGGTTGGGCACGATATGCCGGCTGATGATGGCCCACGGCTTGGCGCCGCCGGCGCGTGCCGCTTCAACGAACTCGCGCTCCTTGATCGAGAGCGTCTGTCCCCGCACGATGCGCGCCATCGTCAGCCACTCGATCGCCCCGATGCCGACAAACAGCAGCACCGGATTGCGCCCGAACATCACCACCAGGATGATGACGAACAGGATGTAGGGCAAGGCGTACATAACGTCGACGAACCGCATCATCAGCGCGTCGTCCGGGCCGCCGAGATAACCCGAGACCGCGCCATAGACGATGCCGATGACCACCGAGACAACGGTGGCCACGGCTGCCACGATCAGGCTCATCTGGGTGCCCTGCAGCGTGCGCGCCAGCATGTCGCGACCGTTCTGGTCGGTGCCGAAATAATGCCCCTTGGTAAAATCGGGCGGCTTGCGGATTGAGGTCCAGTCGACCTCCGAATAGCTCCACGGCACGAAATAGGGGCCGACAATGGCCGCCAGGATGATGAACAGCACGATGGCGATGGAGATGACCGCCGCCTTGTTGCGGGCCAGGCGCCGCAACGCGTCCTGGGTCAGCGAGCGCCCCTTGGGCGCCTCCAGCGTGGCCAGCTTTTCGGCATATTGACTGAGGACCTCGTCCTTGCCTGTGATCCCGGCCATCAGCGGTACCTCACCTTGGGGTCGAGCCAGGCATAGACCAGGTCAACCAGCAGATTGAGCGCAAGGATGATGAACATGTAGAGGATGGTCGTTCCCAGCACGATGCCGTAGCTGCGGTGACAAAATATTTGCCGATCCCCGGCAGGCCGAAGATCTGTTCGACGGCCAGCGAGCCGGTCAGCAGGTAGCTCAGTCCGGGTCCGAGATAGGACACCACCGGCAGCAGCGCCGGCTTGATCGCGTGCCGCGCCAGCACCAGCCGCTGCCCCAGCCCCTTGGAGCGGGCGGTGCGCACATAATTGGTGCCCAGCACTTCGATCATGGAGCCGCGCATCAGCCGCGAGATACGCGCCGCATGCGGCCAGGCCAGCACCGTTACCGGCAGCACCAGGTGCCAGACCGAGCCATTGACCCAGCCACCCGCCGGCAGCCAGCCCAGATAGACGCCGAACCACAGCTGCAGCAGCGCCGCCATCAGGAAGTTGGGCACCACGACGCCCAGCATCACGGCGAGCACCAGCACATAGTCGGGCCATTTGTTCTGGTTGACCGCAGCCACCATGCCGGCCAGCACGCCAATGGTCGTGGCGATGACGAAGGCCGTCATCGCCATGGTCAGCGTAAAGGGAAAGCCGATGGCGATCAGCTGGCTCACATTGAAGCCGTCAATGGCCATCGACGGTCCCAGATCGCCATGCAGCAGGCGCCAGAGATAGAGCAGATACTGCACGAAAAGCGGTTGATCGAGACTGTAATGGGCGCGCAGATTGGCCAGCACGGTTGGCGGCAGCGCGCGTTCACCGTCGAATGGGCCGCCCGGCGCCAGACGCAGCACGAAAAAACAGACGGTCACGGCAATCAGTGCAATCGGAATCGCCGATAGCACGCGCCGCAGGGCATAACCCAGCATGATGCAAAAACCTTTTGTAATCCGGGCGCTGCGTCCACGGCGCGCTCACCGGAAAAGAGGTCGTGGGTGCCGGAGCGCCCACGACCAGACATCCTGGCCTATTCGGCCTTGGTCAGCCAACGGGTGCGGTGCACGTCCTTGGCATTGTCTTCAAAGCCCGTGATCTTGGGCGAGACGATGTTCTTGCTGACATACCAGTAGATCGGGATCGCACCGAACTCATCCATGGCGATGGCTTCTGCCTCGTGCAGCATGCCGGCGCGCTTGGTCAGATCGAGTTCGCTCGAGGCAGAATCGAGCAGGGCATCGAACTCGGGGTTCGAATAGCGACCGTAATTATTGCCCCAGTTCATCGTATCGCCCTGCATGGTGCCCGTCTTGAGCAGGTCAAGCGTATTGG
>CAXBKI010000474.1:0-2922 GCA_963975955.1 uncultured Devosia sp. | reverse complement strand
TGCCTTCTCGTCCAACTCGCTTGCCGCGTGTATCGACTATACCTGCGCTACCGACGCGGTGCTGCGCCACACGCACATCATGCGCGACGATTTTGCCAAACGCGGGCTGGTGGAGGTGGACCAGGCCGATGCCAAACGGATCAGCCGCATGGGCATCTATCTCCTGTCGGAGCGGCGCGCCGAAGAGCGCATTGTCGACCTGGTCGAGCGCATCACCACGGCTGCCAGGCCGGTATTGCCGCCGCTCGACTAGGCTGGCTTGGTGCGCAGATAGTCGAGCACCATCTGCACGGCCTGGGCCTCGCGCTCCTGGACCATGTCGATGCCGGACAGATCGCGGGCAAAGATCACCGAGAGCGTGGCCATGTTGGAGACGTAGAAGAAACCCAGCGCCGCAATGGAAATATAGAGCTGCACCGGATCGACATCGCGGCGGAACACGCCCAGTTCGGCGCCGCGCTCGACAATGGTGGTGATCTGGCCGACGAGCGGCGAATGGAGCGCCTGGATATCGGGCATGGTCTTGAGAAAGCGCGCGTTCTCGATGTTTTCGGTGTTGAGCAGGCGCGGAAACCAGGGATTGGCCAAAAAGTGCCGGAAGGTGAAGCGCACCAGCCGGTCCATGGCCTCCACCGGTCCGAACTGATCCAGGCTCAGCGCGCGCTCGCCGCGGCGGATCTCCTGATAGGCGTCGAGCAGCACCGCGCGGTAAAGCTCTTCCTTGTTGCCATAGTAATGATAGAGCAGGCGCTTATTGGCCCCGGCCAGCGCCGCGATGGCGTCCACCCGCGCGCCCTCGAAGCCGCGCTCGGCAAATTCGGCCCTTCCCGCCACCAGTATTTCGGCCTTGGTCTTGACGCTGTCGCGCGTCCGCTTGACCCGTGGCGCTTTAACTCTGGGCGGCTTTGGTGCGGTTGAAGACAGCTCGGACACGCTTGGATACCGCCGGAATGGACATCATGATGGTGACAACAATAATCCCGCAGATAACAGCACTGATGGGACGGGTAAAGAACGGGCTGGGGTCGCCATTGGTCAGCAACAGCCCGCGCCGCAGGTTGAGATCGAGCAGATCGCCCAGAATGATCCCCAGCACCAGCGGCGCCATGGGATATTTCATTTCGCGCAGGATAAAGCCGATAATGCCGAAGCCAACCATGACATAGACGTCGAACAGGCGCTGGGTAATGGCAAACGAGCCCACCACGCACAGGACATAGACCACTGCCATCAGCCGTTCGCGCGGCACGGCGAGCACCTTCAGCAGAGGCTTGGTCAGCGTCAGGCCGAACACCAGGATGGCCAGGGTCGAGAACAGCAGGATGGCAACGATCTGGTAGAGCGTCTGCGGGCTTTCGGTCATCAAGAGGGGACCGGGCCTTATGCCATGGATGAACATGGCGGCGATCAGCACCGCGGCAGCGGCCGAGCCGGGCAGGGCCAGCGTCAATGTCGGGATCATGGCGCCGGGCACCACCGCCGAGTTGCCGGTTTCGGCCGCAATCAGGCCTTCCTGGCTGCCGCGGCCGAACAGCTTGGCTTCCTTGCTGCTGCGCTTGGCGGCGGCATAGCTGGCCCAGGCGCCGACATCCTCGCCCACACCGGGGACGATGCCCACGAAGGTGCCGATCAGGCCCGAGCGCAGAATGGTTTTCCAGTAGCGCAGTACTTCGCCCAGCCTGGGCACGACGCGATCGCTCGAGGAGACGATACGGGCCTGCGCGCTGCGCTTCATGACCGCTAGGATCTCGGCAAAACCAAAAGCGCCGACCATGGCCGGGATCAGGTCGATGCCGCCGCCGAGCGCCGGCATGCCGAAGGTGAAGCGCTGGTAGGCATGCAGGCTTTCCATGCCCACCATGGCGACCAGCAGCCCCAATATGCCGGCAATATAGCCCTTGAGCGGGTCATCCATGGCGGTCAGCTGGCCCGAGATGACCACGCCGAACAGCGCCAGCCAGAAGAATTCGTAGGTGCCGAACCGGAGCGCGGCCTCGCCCAGCAAGGGGGCGATCAGGGCCAGCGCGACAATGCCGATAATGGTGCCCAGCGCCGAGGAGGTGGTCGCCAGCCCCATGGCCAGACCCGCCTTGCCCTGCAGGGCCAGCGGGTGGCCATCGAGCGTGGTGGCGGCACTCGCCGGCGTGCCGGGAATGGCCAGCAGAATGGCGGTGCGGCTGCCGCCATAAATGGCGCCTGAATAGATGCACATCAGGCACAGGATCGCCTGATCGGGATCCATCTTGTAGGTCAGCGTCACCAGCAGCGCCACGCCCATCGTCGCGGTCAGCCCGGGCAGTGCGCCGATGACGATGCCCAGCAGCGTCGCCCAGACGATGTTGAACAGCGAAAGGGGGGTGAGGAAATGGCCAATACCGGTGGCCAGCAGGCCCAGACCGTCAAACATGATTCAGCAAGCTCCGGTCAGGGTAGACGCACGAGAAACAGGCGCTCGAAGACGAGCGTGACCAGCGTGGCGGTGGCCACCGCCAGCCCGAAGGCCCAAGGCATGGTCTGCAGCAGCGGCTGGCGCGGCGCCGCCAGCCAGGTCTCAAAGACCATGATGAAGACGAAGACGAACAATCCCGTCGCCAGCCAGAAGGGCAGCAGGCTAACCAGAACCAGGGCATAGGCCAGCGTCAGCAGCAGAACGGCGCCGGCGCGTTGCGCAGCGGTCGACACAATGGCCTGGCGCAGGTCATGCCAGCCGCCGGGGGCCGAGGTCCGCACCGATCTGATGGCCAGGATCAGACCACAGACCAGAAGCGCCGCACTCAAAATGCCGGGCACCAGGCCGGGCACGGTCAGCGGATTGATGCGCCGCGCGGTCAGGCGATCCATGTTCCAGGATGCCACCAGTGTCGCGACGGACAGCACGATAAAGAACAGGCCTGCCAGCAGATCGGCCTTGATCATGGCGGG
>CAXBKI010000473.1:0-2924 GCA_963975955.1 uncultured Devosia sp. | reverse complement strand
CCTCAAGGCGGACTAAGTATGGTCATGCCACCGGCAATCAAGGAGCGTGCCATGATCGATACATCTGTTCAGACCAATGTGAAGTCTGCGCCACTGCTGCCGCTCAGCACGACCCTGGGGCCCGTGCATCTGGCCGTCACCGACCGTGCCAGGGCGCTGGCCATCTGGCAGGACGTGGTCGGGCTGGACCTGATCGCCGAAGCAGGCGCGGAACTGACGCTGGGGGCGGGTGGCAAGCCATTGATCGTGCTTGAGACGACGGCAACCGGCCCCGTCGTGCCGCGCAGTATCGGGCTCTATCACGTCGCCATTCACGTGCCCCGGCGCGCCGATCTGGCACAGATGGCGGTGCGGGCACTGCAGCGCAATGTGCGCATTTCGCCCACCGATCACCTCGTCTCGGAAGCCATCTACCTGTGGGACCTGGACGGCAATGGCATCGAAATCACCTTCGAAACGCCGTGGCGGGGCACGCTGGGTGACCCCGACAAGGGGCAGACCTATGCGGTGACCACCGAGGGCAAGCCCCATTCCGGACGCGATCCCATCGACCTCGACGGCCTGTTGGCGGAGCTGGGCGAGCAGCCGGTATTGGACAGCCGCATGCGTGCGGGCACCCGGATCGGCCATGTCCACGTTCATGTCAACGATCTGCACCAGGCGATGGATTTCTACCGCGATACCATCGGTTTTGCCGGCTTCCTGATGATTCACTCCTTCGGCATGGGCGATGTCGGGCTCGACTACATGCCCCATACCCTGGCCTTCAATATCTGGTCGGGACCCAACGCCACCCGGGCTCCGGCCGGTTCGGCAGGTCTGCTGTGGTTCACCATCGTCGTGCCCGATGCGGCGACGCTGGCGGCTGTGCAGGACAGGTTGCTCGCTGCGGCAGCGCCGATCGCCGCTCTGGCCAATGGCATCGGTACCCAGGATCCCTTCGGTAATCAGATCAGGATCATGGTCAGCGCCTAGCTAACATGTTAGTCCTTCCGATCACTGATCGGGAGGATTATTTCATGCGAGCCATTTCCTGCGCCGCGCCAGGTGAGCTGGCGCTTGTCGATATTGCCGGGCCGGAACTCCAGCCCGGCTGGGTGCGCGTCGGCATTCGCCATATCGGCATTTGCGGCACCGACTACCATATCTTCGAGGGAAAGCACCCCTTCCTGCAATATCCGCGCATCATGGGTCATGAGCTCTCGGGCGTGGTTCTCGATGCCAATGGCGCCGCGGACCTGTCCGATGGCGATCCTGTTGTCATCAACCCCTATCTGCACTGCTACAACTGTCCGGCCTGCCGCGAGGGCAAGACCAATTGCTGCGAGACGCTGACCGTGATCGGCGTGCATGGCGATGGCGGCATGGCCGAAGAGATCGTCATGCCGCACGCCAATCTCTATCGCGCGGACGGCCTCAGTCTGCGCGACGCGGCCATGGTCGAGTTTCTGGCCATCGGCGCCCACGCTGTCCGTCGCACCGACCTGCAGCCGGGTTGGCGTGTATTGGTGGTGGGCGGTGGGCCAATCGGTCTGGGCGTCGCCTTTTTCGCCCGCATTGCCGGTACTGAAGTGACCGTTCTGGATGCCGCCGCTGACAAGCTGGATGCTGCGCGCGGCTTTGGCTTCAACGCTGCAGCGCTCGATGAACGCAACGGCACGGCGTTCAGGGACACCATGGGGAGCGGCTTTGACGCCGTGTTTGATGCCACCGGTGCCATCCCGGCGATGAACCAGGCAGTAGGCTATTGCCGCAATGGCGGGGCGCTGACGCTGGTGGGCGTGGTCAAGGGGACGCTGGCCTGGGAAGACCCCGAAATCCACCGGCGCGAGCTGACCATCCGGGCGTCGCGCAACGCCACGCGCGAGGATTTTGATCACGTCATGGTCAACATCGCCCATGGCAATGTACCCACCGACAGGCTTGCCACCCACGCCACCAGCTTTGATGATGTCCCGATCAACCTGCCCAAATGGGCCCATGATCGCACCGGGCTGATCAAGGCCATCATCAACCTCTAGGAGACCTCATGCGCAGCGCTCAGGACGTCATCGATTTCTGGTTTGTCGAACACGGCAAGGACGACTGGTTTGCCGGCAAGTCCGAATTCGATGCGGCCCTGGCCGAGGGATTCGCCGATACCCACCCGCCCGTGGCGCGGGGCGAGGCCTGGGCGTGGCGACAAACCGATCAGGGGCGCCTGGCCGAGATCATCGTGCTCGACCAGTTCTCCCGGCAATTGCATCGCGGTACGCGCGAAGCGTTTGCGCAGGACAAGATGGCCCTGGCTTTGGCGCAGGAAGCCATTGCGGCAGGCGCCGATCAGGCGCTTGAGCCCGACTGGCGCATGTTCGTCTACATGCCCTTCATGCACGCCGAGTCGCTGGTGATCCAGGAGGAGGGCGTCAAGCTGTTCAGGCAGTTTGACCCGGACCTGCAGAAGTTCATGACCGGCCACCGCGACACGATTGCCCGCTTTGGCCGCTTTCCCTTCCGCAACAAGGCGCTGGGGCGGACCAGTACGCCCGAGGAAGAGGCCTATATGGCCGAGCAGGGCGACCGGGTGTTCTGACCCCCGCACCACAAGGGCAACCTTGCGCCGTACTCCCCGTTATGGAGAAAAGCGGAAAGGCAAGCCCATGGATTTTCTAGGACCGATGTTCTGGCTCATTCTTCTCACGGTCGGCGTGGCCGTACTCGGTGTGGCGATGGCCTATGCGCGCAAGCGCGAGAATGAACGCACGCCAGCCGAGCGGGCGTACACCGAGGCCGCAGCCCGCAAGGAACGACAGGCCGAGGATCGCGACGACAGCTAGAGCGACACCAGCTGTGGGTCGACCAGGGCGCCCTTTTGCCCAATGACCACGCGGGCGACGCGATGGGCTGCCTGGGCTGCCTCTTGCAGGGATTTGCCGGCCAGGCGC
>CAXBKI010000472.1:0-2926 GCA_963975955.1 uncultured Devosia sp. | reverse complement strand
TCCACGATCTGCGCGTTGCCGATAATTGTGACGCCGCGAGCCTCAAGCCGGATTCGGGTTTGTTCCTGCAATCCCAGATCGACGACGAAAAGCCTGGTACCAGGCGGCAGGCTGGCCTTGGCCAGGCTGCCAAGCCACCCCTCGAGCAGGGGAACAAAAGTCTGGTCGCTGGCGGTGATGTCGAAAAGGAAAGGCAGCTCCAGAACACCCCATGGCAAGCGTCGCCGTCGAGGGGTCGCGGTTGGCCGGTTCAGGCATGGCTTCCTCCCAGAATTGTCCCAGGTCTGGCTGACGCCGCCGCCCGGGGTCGAGCGCGGGGCCAGGCTATGTGGAACGCAGGCGGCGCGGGCCCCAAGACGCCGCGTCGTCTGGCAGTATGGTTGCCTTTGCGGCCCGGCCCCGCACCTGTTCCCCCTGCCGGAACGACCAAGCCAAAATCGCGCCCTGCCCTCAACAGTCAGCCAGACCCGCTCCACAGCCGGAGCGATATACTATAGCAGTCGGTAATCCTTAACGTCTTTACTCACTTGGATAAACATACATCATCATCTGTATAATTGCTTACCTGAATCATACGTAATTACAATAACGAAGTATATTTGCGTCGCGGACCATGCTGAATTGCCCATCATATCCGCGACGTGAAGCCCATTGCAGACAAAAGTGCATTCACGCCAGGGACTGTCATCGCTGGACTAAAGAGGAGGCGTGACTTTGATACGGACGGTTCAGTGCATTCACTGCGAGCATGCGATCCCGATAAGCGAAGACACCAAGGTCTCGGAAATCGTGAGCTGCTCGGATTGCGGCGCCCAGCTCGAAGTTATCGGCCTGGAGCCGCTTGAAATCATCGATGCCCCCGAAATTGAGGAAGACTGGGGCGAGTGAGCTTGGACCTTCCCGGGCTGTCGCAAGACTGATCGCCCGGTCTTTTCTGAATTGATCGCGGCCCTGTCGGCCGAGTTTTGCCTGCTCAAGACATTTTAGCGCCATAGGTTTGCTGAGATACCCGGTGGCGCCCCATTGCGGCTGACGCGTAACACCGCCGCGTTGCGAGGGTACATGACCATCATTTTGGCAACCAGCAATATTCGTATCGAAGAAAAGCTCATCCTCGCGTCACTCGATGCCGCCGGATGCCGCTACGAAACAGTCGATGTCCGCCAAAAGGTCTTCGGCACTGTCCCCGACGCCGCTCAATCGCCGTCCATATTGCTCAACAGATGCATTTCTCAAATCCAGTCCATTTCGACCGTCCGATATTACGAAAGCCTCGGGGTTCCCTGCATCAACTCGGCTGATACCATCGCCATCTGTGGCGACAAGCTGGCAACGTCACTGAAACTGCAGGCGGCCGGCGTGCCCGCGCCCCGTTTCGCCTTTGCCCTCGGGCGGCAGAGCGCCCTGATGGCAATCGAACATCTGGGCCCGCCCGTCGTGGTCAAGCCGGCCATCGGCTCATGGGGACGCATGGTTGTGCGGATCAATGACCGGGACGCGGCCGAGGCGGTGATCGAGCTGCGCGAGAACATGCCCGGTCCCCAGCACAGGCTGCACTACATTCAGGCGTTCATCGAAACGGGCAACAGGGATATCCGGGTCATCGCCCTCGACGGCGACATCGTGGCTGCCTATGCCCGCAGATCGGGGCACTGGATCACCAATGCGGCGCGGGGCGCGAGCGGCGAACGCTGCGCCGTCACCCCGGAGCTCGAGCGGATCTGCCGGAACGCCTCCGGTGCGGTGGGTGGCGGCATCCTGTCTTTTGACCTGTTTGAGGTCGAGCACGAAGGCTACCTGCTCAACGAGATCAACCACACCACCGAATTTGCCCTGGCCACCCATATAACCGGCGTCAATATCGCGGCCGAACTGGTCAGTTTCGCGCAGCGCCGGCTGGCAATATGGTCTCGGTAGCGGTCATGGGCGCCTCGGGCTATGTCGGTGGTGAACTGCTGCGCCTGCTGCTGGGCCACCCCGAGATTAACTCCGTGCAGGCGGCGTCGGACACCCGCGCCGGCGCCCTGATCGGCGACGTGCACCCCCATCTGCGCGGGCAGAGCACGCTTCAATTCGTTGCTCGCACGGCCATTGCCCCCTGCGATGTGCTGTTCCTGGCGATGTCACACGGCGCTGCCGCCGCCGATCCGGCGGCATGGATGGGTATCGCCCGCATCACTATCGATCTGAGCGCCGATTTCCGGCTCAAGGATCTGTCCCTCTATGAGCAGTATTACGGCCATCCGCACGCGGCTCCCGACATGCTTGGGCAATTCGTCCCGGGCATTGCCGAATTCGAACGGCAGGCCTTGGCGAGCGCCGACTACATTGCGGGCCCCGGCTGCTCAGCCCTGGCGGCCAGCCTTGCCATCAGGCCGCTCAGCCCGGCCTGATCGCCGGGCCCGTCTTCGTGGATGCCAAAGTGGGGTCGAGCGGCGCCGGTGCGGTGCCCTCGCCCTCCTCGCATCATTCCCTGCGCGCCGGCGGGGTGCGTGTGTTCAAGCCCGCGGGGCACCGGCACGAGGCGGAAATATCGGCCCTCTGCGGGCTGCAGGCCTATCTGACGGTGACCAGCGTGGACGCTGTCCGGGGTATTCTGGTTGCGGCCTATTGCGCGCTTTCGCGGCCGGTGACGGACAATGAACTGCGCGCTGTCTACCGCGCCGCATATGGCGCCGAGCCTTTCGTCCGACTGGTAAAACGGCGCGGCGAGGGGCCGTTTACTCTGCCGGAGCCAAGGCTTTTGACCGGCACGAATTTCTGCGATGTCGGCTTTGCCCAGACTCGCGACACTCGTTGCGTTGTCGCCTTTGCCGCGCTGGACAATCTGACCAAGGGCGCGGCGGGCAATGCCCTGCAGTGCATGAACATCCGTCTGGGGCTGGCCGAGCAGGCCGGCCTCAAGGCGCTCAGCGTTCACCCGGCG
>CAXBKI010000471.1:0-2928 GCA_963975955.1 uncultured Devosia sp. | reverse complement strand
CAGGTGCAGCAGGGTGTGATCGAATTTGGACACCAGAATGACGATGCGCTTGCGCTGGCTCTGGTCCACCAGGCTGGTCTTCATCGAGAAGCGTTCGATGGGCGCCTTGAGCGTGCGCTCCAGAGCCTCGCGGCTGACCCCCTCGGGCGCGGTAAAGGCCAGGCGCATGAAGAAGCGGCCGGTCTCGCGATCCCAGAACTGGTTGGATTCGGCGATATTGGCGCTCAGGGCCGCCAGTTCGGTGGTGATGGCAGCCACGATGCCGGGCCGGTCGGCGCAGGACAGGGTCAGGACGAAATTGGCTGCGGGCATGGCATAAACTCCAGACATCTTGGCAGCGGTATCAAGGGCTTGGCCGCCAAGGTCAAGGGGTACAAATGGACGCATGAAAAAGGGCCGCCCTGATGGACGGCCCTTTCCGAGTTAGTCGGCCTCGAGTGCCGCGGAGGTGGGTGCTAGCCGAGATCACTCCCGCTTTTCACCATAAATCCACGACCTGCTTCGAGAACCATAACCTCAAAAGACACTGGATCACCTCCTTCACGTTGGTTGAACATGAGCGAATCTTGCGCCGATTTTCTCGGTCTGTCCAGTGGGGCGCGTTCACGACAGTTTTGGGCGCGCGCCGGGGCTGGTGCATTTCCTGACGGAAACCGGTTTCTGCCTGATCTTGCACAGGCACCGAACAGCACCTCCCCCTTGATGGGGAGGCTGGGTGGGGATGCGAGAGCCCCGATATTGCGGCCAATCCCCCCTCAGGGGAGAGGTGACCAGGTCGTGGTATTCATCCCGGCTGCCGTTTGGGCCGCGAGCGCAACTGCACCAGGGTGGCGGCGAAGACGCCCAGCGCGACAAAGCCGATAATGATGGTGGCCAGGGCGTTGACGTCGGGCGAGACGCCCAGCTTGATCTTGGAGAAGATCACCATGGGCAGCGTGGAGGCGCCCGGGCCGGAAACGAAGCTGGCGATCACCAGATCGTCCAGCGAGAGGGTGAACGACAGCAGCCAGCCCGAGATCAGCGCGGGCGCGATGATGGGCAGGGTAATGTCGAAAAACACCCGGACCGGGGTGGCGCCCAGATCCATGGCGGCTTCTTCAAGGCTCATGTCCATGTCGCTCAGGCGGGACTGCACCACGACCACGACATAGGCCATGCAGAAGGTGGAGTGGGCGATGATGACGGTGACGATCCCCCGGCCCGATGGCCAGCCGATGGTGGCTTCCATGGCGACAAACAGCAGCAGCAGCGACAGGCCGGTGATGACGTCGGGCATGACCAGAGGGGCCGAGACGGTGCCGGCCAACAGGGTGCGGCCGCGGAACTTGCGGAAGCGCACCAGCGCCACCGCGCACAGCGTGCCCAGTACCAGGGCGATGCTGGCGGCGCAGAAGGCGATAAGCAGGCTGCGCTTGGCGGCGTCGACCAGCAGGGGATCGGCAAAGACCTCGGCGTACCATTTCGTCGAAAATCCCGACCACACGGTCACCAGGCTGTTCTCGTTGAACGAGAACACCACCAGCGAGATGATGGGCGCATAAAGGAAGACAAAGCCCAGTGTCGCCGTTACGGGCAGGAACCAGCCACGCCGCATCTCAAACACCCCGCTCTTTGTCCTGCATCGCGTCCTGGGCGCGCTGCAGCAGCATGATGGGCACCACTACCGCCACCAGCATGGCGATAGCCACTGCGGCGGCGCGCGGCCAGTTGGTATTGGCGAAGAACTCGTCCCACAGCACCCGGCCGATCATCAGCGTCGAGGGGCCGCCGAGCAGGGCGGGAATGACGAATTCGCCGATGGCGGGGATGAACACCAGCATGCAGCCGGCAATGATGCCGGGCATGGACAGGGGCAGGGTGATGGAAAGGAAGCTGCGGGCCGGGCGGGCGCCCAGATCTGCGGCGGCCTCGAGCAGGGCGCCGTCGAGTTTGACCAGATTGGTGTAGAGCGGCAGGATCATGAAGGGCAGATAGGTATAGACGATGCCGATATAGACCGCGAAATCGGTCTGCATCATCACCACGGGCGGGATGCCGAACAGGCCGAGGAACTGGTTGATCACGCCATTGCCGCGCATGAAGCCGCTCAGCGCATAGACGCGCAGCAGGAATGAGGTCCAGAACGGCAGGATCACCAGCATGAGCAGGATATTGCGCCACTGATCGGGCGCGCGGGCAATGGCATAGGCCATCGGATAGCCGATCAGCAGGGCAATGATGGTGGAGATCAGCGCGATCTTGATCGAGCTGAGATAGGCGGCCACATAGAGGTTGTCGGTGAACAGGCGCAGATAATTGTTCAGATGCAGCGTCAGCTGCACCGTGCCGTCCTCATTGGTCAGCAGCGGGGTATAGGGCGGGCGGCCGAACTGCTTCATGGTCAGCGAAATGCCGAACACCACGGCCAGCGGCACGAGGAAGAACACCGTCAGCCAGATGGCGGGCGCGGCAATCACCAGCGCCTTGCCCGAAAGCCCGATGGCGGCCAGCGCGCGCTCGACACCCGACCAGACGCGGGGACGAGGCGGCGGGGAATGGCTGTCGAAGCTGCTCATACCGTGAGCACCGAACCGGCGCTGTCGCCCCAGGTCAGATAGACCTGTTCGTCCCAGGTGATGGCGTCGGGGTTGCCGCGATTGGTATTGGCCTGGGTGACGCGCAGGCGTTTGCCGCTGGCGAGCACGATCTGATAGACGCTGACATCGCCCAGATAGCTGATTTCCTCGACAGTGCCGCTGGCGACATTGGCGTCGAACAGGCCTGCGGGCCTGTCGCGGCCAAGGATCAGCTTTTCCGGGCGGATCGCCCAGGTCAGGCGCTGGCCGGGGGCGCAGTCGACGCCGTGCCCGACATAGATATCGCAGCCCAGCTCCTCGGAGCGGATGCGCACATGGGCGGCTTCGTCCTCGGTGACGACGCCCTCGACCA
>CAXBKI010000470.1:0-2932 GCA_963975955.1 uncultured Devosia sp. | reverse complement strand
CTTCCTGATGAAGAACGCCAGCAAGGTGATCATCGTGCCCGGTTACGGCATGGCGGTGGCGCAGGCCCAGCACGCGCTGCGTGAAATGGCCGACCTGCTCAAGGCCGAAGGGGTGACGGTCAAATATGCCATCCATCCGGTGGCGGGCCGCATGCCGGGACATATGAACGTGCTGCTGGCCGAGGCCAATGTGCCCTATGACGAGGTGTTCGAACTCGAGGACATCAACTCCGAGTTCGCCCAGGCCGACGTGGCCTTCGTGATCGGTGCCAATGACGTGACCAACCCATCGGCCAAGACCGACAAGACCTCGCCGATCTATGGCATGCCGGTGCTCAATGTCGAGGACGCGGGCACGGTGCTGTTCATCAAGCGCGGCATGGCAGCAGGTTATGCGGGCGTGCAGAACGAGCTGTTCTTCCGCGACAATACCATGATGCTGTTCGGCGACGCCAAGAAGATGACCGAGGACATCGTCAAGGCACTCGGCCACTAGGCGCTACCCATAATGGCAAAAGGCCCGCTTCGGCGGGCCTTTTCTTTTCGCTCAGTAGTGGGGCGGGGGCGGCTCGCTGGCAGGATCGGCAATGTGCACGCCCGAGCGCACCTGCTGCTCGATGGTCTCGAGCTTGCGCTTGAGGATATCGATCTGCTGCCACTGGGCGGTGATGGTGGCGTTGAGGTCGTCGATGGTTTGATCCTGGAAGGCGATGCGGGTCTCAAGCGCTTCCAGGCGGTCGGCAAGGTCGGTCATTGGAGCTCCATGGAACGGCCTGGCGCTGCCGGGCGGTCAGCGTGCAACGGGCGCCTGCAGTCGCGTGGTGACGACGTCGGGGCCCCGTCAGGAATGTCACAGGAGCCGACCGGCTGTCCACGCCCAAACCGCGCCGTCGCGCGCATTGCCTGGCCGCCGGACCCAGGTCGCGGGCTCGATGTCCGCCGTCATTTTGGTCGGGAAGCGGGCGGGCGCGCGATGGGCCGGATTGACGCAAACGGAACCCTTTTGCCGTTCTGACCATTTCTTCTGCCAGAACATGGCAAAGGCGGGAGCCGAGCATGGCCACCAGCACAGCGATTTACCTTCCGACCGATTCGGTCCTTGATGCCAACAAGCATGACGGACTTGGCATGGTGCTCAGCGCCGCATTGCCGCTTTCGGTGTTCGTCATTGCCAATGGACTGGGCGAACTGGCTGGCGTTGCGCCGCTGTTCTTTGCGCCATTCGGCCTGCCGGGCTGGGTGGGCGCAGTGCTGCATGTCGGCAGCCTGCCGCTGTTTGGCCTCGCCCGCTGGATGGTGGCCGAGCATGGTGCCGCCGGCCGCCGCGCCGGCTGGTGGCTGGTGGGCCTGATGGCCGCAACCATTGCCTTGCCCTTCCTGGTCGCGCCGCTCGATTTCCTGATGATCAGCATGCTGGCGGTGACGCTGCTGCTGATCGGCATGGCGACGGCGCTGCGCGTGGCAGCGGTGTCGAAGCGGGCAGCCCTGATCATGTTGCCGGGCCTGGCCTGGATGGGACTGAGCGCCTTTGTCGGCCTGAGCCTGGCGGCCGGCTGGTCCCCGCCTTTCAGCCTGACCAATGCGCAGGGCCCTGCCGGCCAATAGAGGCGGTTACCTGCGCGTGCGTTCTTGCAGTCGTCTCGATTGCGCGCCATGTGGGAGGCAAAGAGGATTTGCCATGACCAAGATGCTCAAGATTGACGTATTCACCGATGTTGTCTGCCCCTGGTGCATTGTCGGGTCGGCACGGCTGGACAAGGCCATTGCCGCTCTGCCGGACGATATCGATGTCGTGGTTGAAAACCACCCGTTCTATCTCGATCCCAACACGCCCAGCGAAGGCGTTGTGGTTGCGGACATGCTGCGCGAAAAATACGGCAAGGATCCCAAGGCCATGTGGGCACAGGTCGAAGGCGAGGCCAAGAAGGCCGGCGTCGACCTCGACCTCAGCAAGCAGCCGCGCATGTTTCCGACCAAGAAGGCCCATACCATCACGCGGCTGGCCAAGCCGCTGGGCATTCAGCATGAGCTGGCCAATGCCATCGCCAATGCCTATTTCCTCGAACATCGCCAGATCAACGATGACAATGTGCTGGCCGACATTGCGGTGGAATATGGTTTTGATCGCGGTGATGCGCTCGACGCCATGAATGACGAGAACGAACTGGCCATTACCGAGCAGCTGGCGACCGATGCCGCCGCGCAGGGCATACGCGGCGTGCCGTTCTTTGTGTTTGGCGAGAAATATGCCTTGTCCGGCGCGCAGCCTGACGAGGTATTCGAGCGGGCGCTGGCACAGACCATCGAGGAACTCTGAGGCTTTTGCGCTTGCCGGCAGATGCGGCTGGCACGCCCGGCAAAGTTCTGTAGAGTCCGTGGCAAATCCCTGCCGAGGTTAAATCGTGAAGCTGTTCGTCCGTATCGTGCTGGCCGTCGTCCTGGCGCTGGTAATCGCCTATGCCGGCGTGGTGGGCTATATGTATGCCAATCAGCGGGCGCTGCAGTACGACCCAATGGGGCCGATCATCGCGCTGGCCGACACGCCGCTCCAGGCGGCCGAGCCGGTGTCCATTCCCTCTGGCGAGGGGATCATCAATGGCTGGTACCAGGCCCCGGCCGCCGGCAAGCCGCTGATCATCTACTACAAGGGAAATGCGGGCAGCTTCAGCGAAGAGCATGTGCGCTTCGAGCAGTTCGTGGCCGATGGTTACGGCTTCCTGGCGTTCGATTATCGCGGCTTTCCGATGTCGCCGGGGGAGATCAGCCAGGCCGGGATACTTGAGGACGCCACCAATGCCTTCGACTGGGCCAGCCAGAAGGGGTTTCCCATCATGATCTGGGGGCGTTCGCTGGGCACGGGACCGGCAACCTATGTGGCCAGTATCCGCGACGCCAGGGCTCTCCTGCTGGAAACGCCGTTCCTGTCAGCCGC
>CAXBKI010000469.1:0-2948 GCA_963975955.1 uncultured Devosia sp. | reverse complement strand
GAAGGCGGTGACGGTGCGGCCGCGATCCTCGGGGTGCAGCGCCTTGCCCTCGAGGCGGACATAGTCGCGGTCCTTGAGCGTGGTGAGCGTGGCCGCATAGGTGGAAGGACGGCCGATGCCGAGCTCTTCCATCTTCTTGATCAGGCTGGCTTCGGTATAGCGGCTGGGCGGCTGGGTGAAATGCTGCTCGATGTCGACCGCCTGCAGGGCCGGCTTGTCGCCGACGGCCAGGGGCGGCAGTTCGCGGCTTTCCTCGTCCTCGTCATCGGGCTCGTCGGATTTGACCTCGACGCCATAGAGCTTGAGGAAGCCCGAGAAGGTGACGACCGAGCCGACGGCGCGCAGCTCGACATGGCGGCCGGGAACGTTGACGGCAATGTCGACCGTGGTGCGGTCGATCTCGGCCGACTTCATCTGGGAGGCCAGCGTGCGGCGCCAGATCAGGCCGTAGAGCTTGGCCTGATCGGCATCAAGGCTGAGGCTTTCGGGGCGCTTGAACATGTCGGTGGGACGGATGGCCTCGTGCGCCTCCTGGGCGTTCTTGGCCTTGGTCTGGTAGATGCGGGCCTTTTCGGGCAGGTATTCGGCGCCGAAATACTTGTCGATGACCGAGCGGGCCATGGCGATGCCCTCGGGCGCCATCTGCACGGCGTCGGTACGCATATAGGTGATCAGACCATCCTCGTAGAGGCGCTGGGCGATCTGCATGGTGCGGTTGGGCGACAGGCCCAGGCGCGAGGAGGCGTCCTGCTGCAGCGAGGAGGTGGTGAAGGGCGCATAGGGATTGCGCTTGGTGGGCTTCTTGTCGACGGCCGAGACGTTGAACTGGCCGGATTCGATGAGCTTTTTGAGCTCGGCAGCGTTTTCGCCGTCCTTGATGGCCAGCTTGTCGGTCTTCTTGCCATCGACCGACAGCAGGCGCGCCAGGAAGCTCTTGCCGGACTGGGCCAGCTTGGCCTCCACCGACCAGTATTCGTCAGGCTTGAATTTTTCGATCTCGGATTCGCGATCGGACACCAGACGCAGCGCCACCGACTGCACCCGGCCGGCCGAGCGCGAGCCGGGCAGCTTGCGCCAGAGGATGGGGGAGAGGGTGAAACCCACGAGGTAATCGAGGGCGCGCCGGGCCAGATAGGCCTCGACCAGCGGCATGTCGATTTCGCGCGGCACCTGCATGGCCGCCAGGATGGCGTCCTTGGTGATGGCGTTGAACAGCACGCGGCGGACGGTGACGCCCTTCTTGAGGGCCTTTTTCTGCATCAGCACGTCAAGCACGTGCCAGGAAATGGCTTCGCCTTCACGGTCAGGGTCAGTCGCCAGGATCAGTTCGTCGGCGCCCTTGAGGGCGCTGGCAATGTCGGCGATGCGCTTTTTGGACGCAGTATCGACTTCCCAGGACATGGCAAAATCTTCGTCCGGACGCACCGAACCGTCCTTGGCCGGCAAATCGCGGACATGGCCGAAGGAGGCCAGGACATGGTAGTCCGAGCCCAGATATTTGTTGATTGTCTTGGCTTTAGCCGGACTTTCAACGACAACGACCTTCATGGAATACCTGTCTGCAACCGCTTTGTAGGAAGTGGCGCAACATGGTGAAGCCGGAACAAAGTGTCAACGGGCACATTGTGAACGCCCCCCGCCTCCCCAAAGGGGAGAGAAATCTTGCATACAAGATGGTGCGGGTGCACAGTTGAGTGGTGCGCATGTCTGCGCCGGACCCATGCAATCTGCGATCGACATCAATGCCAGCGCGTTCAGCGCGGCTGTCGACTGCCCTTCGGGTCAATCATGAGGAGATCAATATGGAATACCGCAAGCTCGGTAACAGCGGCGCCGTCGTTTCGGCCTATGCGCTGGGGACGATGACATTCGGGGCGGAATCGGACGAGGCGACGTCTTTCCAGTTGCTGGAGGACTATGTCGCGGCGGGCGGCAATTTCATCGACACCGCCAATGTCTACAGCGCCGGCGTGTCCGAAGAGATCGTGGGGCGCTGGCTCAAGAGCAAGCCGGGGATCTTGCGTGATCTGGTGATCACCACCAAGGGCCGCTTTCCCATGGGGCAGGGGCCGAACCACCTCGGCCTGTCGCGCAAGAACTTGAACGAGGCGCTGGACGCGTCACTCAGGCGGCTGGGCGTGGAGCATATCGACCTCTACCAGATGCACGCCTGGGACGCGTTGACGCCGATCGAGGAAACGCTGCGCTTTCTCGATGATGCGATGCGTAACGGCAAGATTGCCTATTACGGCTTTTCCAACTTTTTGGGCTGGCAGCTGACCAAGGCGGTCTGGACCGCCAAGGCGCAGGGCTTTGCCCCGCCGGTGACGCTGCAGCCACAATATAACCTGCTGGTCCGGGACATCGAGCACGAGATCGTGCCCGCAGCGCTCGATGCGGAAATCGGGCTATTGCCGTGGTCGCCGCTCGGCGGCGGCTGGCTCAGCGGGAAATACAAGCGCGACCAGATGCCGACCGGGGCGACGCGGCTGGGCGAAGATCCCAAGCGCGGCATGGAAGCCTATGAGAAGCGCAATGGCAAATCGATCACCTGGGATGTCATCGGGGCCGTCGAGGACATCGCCAAGGCGCGCAATGTCAGCATGGCCCAGGTGGCACTGGCCTGGGTGGCGGCACAGCCTGCGGTGACCTCGGTCATTCTGGGCGCGCGCACGACGGACCAGCTCAAGGACAATCTGGGAGCGGCCGAGCTGACGCTGAGCGCGGACGAGATCGCCACGCTCAGCGCCGCAAGCAAGCCGGAAATGGCCGATTATCCCTATGGCACCGGCGGCATTGGCCAGCGCAACCGCAAGATTGGCGGCGGGCGGTAAGGGGCTTTCCTTCTCCCCTTGAGGGAGAAGGTGCCGCGTAGCGGCGGATGAGGGGTGCTGCGCATCCGCCGACACCCAAGCATGGGATGACGCAGAACCCCTCATTCTGACATT
>CAXBKI010000468.1:0-2954 GCA_963975955.1 uncultured Devosia sp. | reverse complement strand
CAGGATGCGGTTATTGGTGACGGTCTGGAACAGCACGGTGGAAACGGCCACGGCATAGGCCACCAGTGCCAGCGACAGCAGCTTGCGGCCGCGGAAGGGCAGCACGAAGTCCCAGTTGCCCCTGGCGCCCAGGGTCATGAAGCAGACGATGGAGACCAGCGCCAGGGCCCCGAGCAGCAGCAGGACCAGCATGGGGCGCGTGCGTTCAGGCGGCATGGCGCGGCGTCCGCAGCAGCAGGAACAGGAAAATGGCACTGCCGGCGACACCGACCACCACGCTGATGGGGATTTCATAGGGCGCGCGGACGAGTCGGCCGATGATGTCGCAGGCCAGCACGAAGCCCGCCCCCGACACGGCCACCCAGGGGACGGTGCGGCGCATATTGTCGCCCACCATCAGGCTGACCAGATTGGGAATGATCAGGCCCAGAAACGGGATCGAGCCGGCGCTGACCAGCACGACCGCACTGATCAGCGAGACGATGACAAGTCCCAGCACCATGACGCGCCGGTAGTCGAGCCCCAGATTGGTGGTAAAGTCCCTGCCCATGCCGGCGACCGTGAAGCGGTCGGCCGCGATATAGGCCAGCACGGCGCAGCCCAGGCCGATCCAGAGCAGTTCATAGCGGCCGCGCAGGATGCCCGAGAAGTCGCCCATGCTCCAGGCGAGCAGCGACGGCAGCAGGCCGAAGCGATAGGCGAAAAAGCTGGTGACCGCGCCAATGATGCCGCCCAGCATGATGCCCACCAGCGGCACCAATAGCTGGTCGCGCAGCGGCACGACGCGCAGGATGCGCAGGAAAAGCGCGGTGCCCGCCAGGGCAAAGCCGGCGGATACCAGCATCTTGGCCATCAGCGGCCAGCCCGGCGCCAGGATGGTGACCACCAGAAAGCCCAGGCTGGCCGATTCGGTCGTGCCGGCGGTGGATGGTTCAACGAAGCGGTTGCGCACCACCATCTGCATGACCAGCCCGGCAATGGCCAGCGAACTTCCGGCCAGCACGATGGCCAGGGTGCGGGGGATGCGGCTGATCAGCAGTACCTGCATGGCACGGCTGGAGGCATCAGACGCGACAAGGGCGCCGAGCGAAACATCGCTGACGCCGACAAACAGGCTGACAATGGCCAGGGCAATGGTTGCCGCGATGGCGAGGGCAAGCAGGCGCATCCGGGGCCTGGCTCCAATCAAACAGTTTTCACCCGGCCGCCAGGGCAGCCGGGTGCGCCGACCCGCTAGGGACGTATCAGCCGTTCAGGCCGGCCAGGACCTGGTCGAGCAGCAGCATCACGCCGGCATAGCCATGCATGGTGATATAGGCCGCCTGGGGATCGAGATAGACGATATGACCCGCCTGTGCGGCCTTGGTCTGGTTGACCAGCTCATTGTCGAGCAGGGCCGCGGCAGCGCCGGTGTTTTCGCCGGTGCCGGCATCGCGGTCGACGACAAACAGCCAGTCGGGATTGGTTTCGAGAATGAACTCGAAGGAAATGCCGTCGCCGCCATGGTCGCCGTCCTGCACATCGGGCATGGCGGTCGGGATGCCCAGCTGGTCATGGATCCAGGCGACACGGCTATTGGGACCATAGACCCCGACCTTGCCGGCATTGGTCACCAGCACCAGCGCATTGCCCTTGCCCTGGGCGGCAGCCTTGGCCTCGGCGACCTTGGCATCGAGGGCGGCGTTGAGCTCGCTCGCCTTGTCCTGGCGCTGGAAGAGTGCGCCCAGCGTGGTCAGATTGGCCTCGATGCCGGCAATGATGTCGGCATTGTCCACCGACATGTCGATGGTGGGCACGATGTCCTTGGCGGTGTCATAGGCCTTTTGCGAGCGGGCGCCGACCACGTAGAGGTCGGCATCGGCGGCTGCGATGGCTTCGAAATCGGGCTCGAAGAGCGAGCCGATCCTGAGGGCGTCGGGCGCAACGAAGTCGGCCAGATAGGCCGGGACATTGGAGGCCGGAACACCGGCCACCGGCACGCCCAACGCCTGAAGATTGTCGAAGGCAGCCCAGTCCGACGTCAGCACCTTGGCCGGAACACCCGAAATGGTGGTTTCACCCTGCGCATGGGCAATGGTCACCTCCTGGGCAGCAGACAGGCCGGGCAGGGCGAGCATGCCGGCCAACAGGGCGGCGGCGAATATTGGGGGGCGGGCGAAAGACTTCACGGGACATCCAATCGAAAACGGCAGACGGGGATGCAGGAGTCAAAATATGACACTGCATGTCCGGTTATTAGTGGCGCGGGGGATCGGAGTCAAAAACTAATATGATAACGCCAGTCATATTCCAGGCGCCCGGCCGGCATGTCCGCCGGCCGGGCGGGTTTGATCAGGGCCTGGACAGCAGGTTGCGCAACTTGCCCAAAGCCGTGGCCTGGTCCTCGCGATAGGCGATGGTGCCCTCGAAATCGCCCCTGGCGTTGAGCAGGAACACCGAGGCCGTGTGATCCATGGTGTAGTCCTCGCCGGCCAGCGGCACCCGTTCGTAATAGACGCCCCAGGCCTTGGCGATCTTGTCGATCTCCTCGGGCGTGCCGGTGATCCCGGTGATGCGGTCGCTGACCCAGCTGACATAGTCGCCGAGCACTTCAGGCGTATCGCGCTGCGGATCGATGGAGACGAAATAGGCGCGCAGCTCCTGGCCCTCATCGCCCAGGGCGGCAAACCAGCTGGCCATTTCGGCCATGGTGGTGGGGCACACTTCGGGGCAATGGGTGAAGCCAAAGAACAGCGCCGAGGGATGGCCGGCGAACATGGTCTGGTCGACCGGCTTGCCGTTCTGGTCGATCAGGCTGTAGGTCCCCTTGCCGAAGCCGGTCTGTTCGGGCGCCCGGAGCATAAGGGCGGCGACGATGGCGGTCAGCGCCAGGGCGCCAACGGCGCCCCAGAGCCAGATGCGGATGGTCTTGATGGTCATGGCGCTACATCGGCATGGTGTGGGCCGCATCGGCG
>CAXBKI010000467.1:0-2956 GCA_963975955.1 uncultured Devosia sp. | reverse complement strand
GTCGAATCAGAATGTCTTGAGGACCTTGTCGCCCGACAATATCTCGATGCGGTGCTCGCCCGGCGGATCCCCGATTGCGACGCACCAGCCGGCACTGATCCAGTTGCCATCGGGGGTCAAAGTCCGCTTCGTGGTTGCCGTAAGCCGGTCGCTGGAAAGAGTGGTCGCGCTGGTCGCGCCCAGATTCCAGGTCGTGGCCGGCGCGGGCAGGCTATAGACTTCGGTGACGGCGACTTCGCCTTTCACCTTTTCCAGGCGCAGATGCCAGTTGTAACAGGCACCCTCGATCAGGGGCACCTGCGTCGTGCTTTCCGTGACCGCCCGCCCGGCGCTGTCGGGCGTCCGAACGGTAAAATCGCTCTCCAGCACGGTCTGGGCCAGCACAGGTTGCGCCAGGGCCAGCATGATCAAGGTTGAAAGTCGCATCCTCATAGCCGCTCGCCCCGGCGCCTGGTGTGTCAATTGGCCCATTCGCCCTTGCGCATGACCGGCTCGGTGCTGCCATCGGCGTTTACGCCGTCGATGTCGATCTTGTCGGACCCGATCATCCAGTCGATATGGATATTGGATGAGTTGCCGCCCTGCGCGTTGATCTGGGCCTGGCTCAAATCCTTGCCGCCGACAAAGCAGTCCGAATAGCACTGGCCCTGTGCGATGTGGCAGGAGGCGTTTTCGTCGTAGAGCGTATTGAAGAACAGCACGCCCGAGGCGGAGATGGGCGAGGAGTGCGGCACCAGGGCGACTTCGCCCAGGTGGCGGCCACCCTCATCGGTATCGAGCACCTTGTTGAAGATGTCCTGACCCTTGGAGGCCTTGAGTTCGACCAGGCGGCCGCCTTCAAAGCGCGCCTGCATATCCTCGATCAGCGTGCCATTGTGGCTCAGCGGCTTGGTGGCGGCCACGTGCCCGTCCACGCGCAGCCTGTGCGGCGTGGTAAACACTTCTTCGGTGGGAATATTGGGGTTGCAGGTGATCCCGTTCTTGGCCTCGGACGCGCCGCCCTTCCAGCGATGTCCATCGGCCAGGCCCACCGTCAGGTCGGTGCCCGGACCGGTATATTTCAGCGCCGAGAATGCCTTGCCGTTCAGCCAGGTCCAGCGCGCCTTCAGATTGGCATTGTGCTCGGCCCAGGCGGCGATCGGATCGTCCACATCCACGCGGCTGGCCTTGAAGATCGCATCGGCCAGCTTGCCGACGGCGACCTCTTCGCTGTCATTGGGGAACACCAGTTTGGCCCAGGCGGCGCTGGGGTAGGAAACGATGTTCCAGTTGATGTCGAAACCGGTGATCAGCTGCAGCGCCGGCTTATAGGCCGCCGAATTGGCGCGCTGGGCGCGGCTGACCTTGTCCGGATCCTGACCGGCCAGCATCATGGGGTTGTCGCCGGCAATGGCCAGACGGGCCGCATTGCCCTTGAAGGCCTCCGCCATGCCCGAATAGAGCCAGCCTGCGGCCTTGTCGAAGCTGGCATCATGGGCGTGCTGATAGCGGGCCAGCGTCGCCTCTTCATCCGAATAGATGGTGGTCACCACGCCCGCGCCGGCCTTGTAGGCATGCTCGGTAATGCGGCGGACCAGCGGCGCTGCCGTCATGGGCGCGGTCATCACCAGATCCTGACCCTCAGCGAGCTGCAGGCCGACCTTGATGGCAACCTGGGCGAGTTTGTCGAGCTTGACGGGATCAATGGTCATTTGGGCAAAAATCTCTTGGTTTGAATCGGTTGGGCCGAGCCTAGTCCCGGCACGGGCGCGGCGCCAGTCGCGCAAAACGCAAAATTACTTGACCTGTATCAATGGCACGGAGCGCAGCCCATGCGAGCACTGAACATCATTTCAGGAGTGTCCATCATGGCTGCAAATCTGGGTCTGGTTCTGTTCGCTGTCACCACCATGTTCGTTCTGTTCATGGCCGCTCTGGCCTATGGCGCCTGGAGCACACGCAACATAAAGCTGACCAAGCAGCACTGACCCCCGTGCCCTGTCGGGCTCGCCGGTTGCGGGTCCTGAAGGACGGCACTGTTTCGTCTGCCGCGCGACCTGTACGAACTGGGCCGCGGCGCGGGCGCCAGTCCTGGTCTGCGCCAGGCCGCAGCGCGACGCTGTGACTTTCTTGCATCACTGCCGCACCCACCGTGCTTGCCCCAGTTGGCAAGCGCGGCCGCTTTGCGTATCAATTCCGAACCGCTTCAGATCACCAACCAGGGAGGCGTTGTATGACAGTGACATCCATCGAACTCCCGGCAGGCAATTCCCGACCTTAGGTCCTTGCCATCCGCGGCCCGCCGATCAGGCCCGCCGCCCGCGGTTTCTTCCATCACAGCCCCATTGATCTGACGGGATCATTTTGTCCCGTTCCGGCTGTGTCTTCTCCATTAATAGCTTTTGAGGGCCGGCCGCCGGTGAACGGGGTCGGGCTGCCAATATGAGTCGCAAGAAACTCGATTTCCGCGCCGACGCGTTCCGCAATGTGCTTGGCTATACCTTCCGCCATTGGGCCAAACAGCCTTTTCGGGCGGCATTGATTGCCCTGCTGGTGCTCGCAGCCACCCTGGCCGAAGCCTTCAGCCCGATCTTTGCCGGCCGCATGGTCGACGCCATTGCCACCGGCAGTGGCACCGACGACGCCTTCTGGGTGCCGGCGGTGACTGCCTTTGTCACCATGGTCTCGCTCTATGTCGGTGGCGTGGTGCTGCGACAGGTCGTGTTCTTCAACATTATCAGCTTCACCCTGGCCATGATGAAGGACGTGATCGCCGACGCCTTTCACCGGGTGCAGCGCTTTTCGACCGACTGGCACGCCAACAGCTTTGCCGGCTCCACCGTGCGCAAGATCACGCGTGGCTCGGGGGCGCTCGATTTGCTCAACGACGTCCTGCTGGTGGCCCTGCTGCCGTCGTTTGTCATGCTGATCGGCGCCACGGTCATTCTGGGCACGGTGTGGCCGGTCATGGGGCTCG
>CAXBKI010000466.1:0-2992 GCA_963975955.1 uncultured Devosia sp. | reverse complement strand
AGCCGCCCGCCCAGTCCAAGCCCGATGACGGCAGCGGCGCCCAGCGCGATAACGACGACCACGCCGGCAATAGCCATCAATGCCGCTCGGCGGGGCAGCGTGACATAGGCCAGTATGGCAGCGCTGACGATCAGCATGGGAACAAATGCCACCAGCGGTCCGCGTGATCCGGTGAACCACACCGCGATCAGCGCCAGTACCGGCCCGAGCAGGAACACGAACCGTACCGGCCGCGGCTCCAGCACGCCCACCATCGCCACAAAACCCAGCATCAGGGACAGATCGCTCAGATGAATGGGATTGTTGACCAGCATGCCGCCACGGTCGAGCTTGAGCACAACGGCGCCAAACACGGCAATTGCGGCGCCAGCAGCCGCGCCCGCCAGCGCAAAGCGGGCAATCACCAGAGGCGTCAGCCGGTTTCCCAACCTGGTCAGCAACCCTGCATGTGCGCCCGCCAGCCACAGCGGCGCCAGCACCATGATCACCGCGATATGGAGCGGGGTTGACGCGGTGAATGCCAATGCCACCAGCAGCACGATCCCGGCGGCACCGGCGAGTACAATGGCAGGCTGCCGCAGCACGGGACGTGCGCCTGGCACGACGGCCAGCAACACCAGGCCCACGCCCATCAGCGTCAGCGTGGCGATATTGGCCACTTCCGGTGTCGGGGTTGGCAGGGTGAGCCCGGCGAGCAGTGCCGCCCAGGCAAGCATGAAAACCAGTTTGGGCAACAATTTCACAAGTCCGTGCTCAATTTTGCCGGACAATGTCGGTTCCCGCCGGGGGCGTCAACCGTCGCGACATCAGTCAGCCAGCCTCACCAGCGCAGCGTCAGCGCCTGCGCCGCTGCCGGGTCGAAATGCAGGGTGACCAATGTATCCCGGTCCGGGTCATGGACACCGTCGCGCGATTGGCGCTGCAACAGGGTCACTGTCTGCCTGCCGGCGTCTGACCCGCGATACACATAGTCGAAGCAGTCACGGGCAGGCTCGCCCGCCACTTCGGCGATCGCCACCTTGAGATCACGCAGGGCCCGGCCGCTCACAGGCGTGCCATCCTCGCGCCGCAAGGCGCGCACGCTGGGCAGCCAGTCCTGGTTTGTTTCACAGATCGATTTTCCGGCCTCGAACGTGCCATGGTCGATGAAGGCGATATCGGTGTTCTCGTCCCAGGCATTGCTGATCTCGAATGACGCCCCGTGCGGGCCGACTGCCAGATAGACATCCGACCAGGCGCAGCTGCCGGCTTCCTCGAGATAGCACCAGCGTTCGCTGGCGCCCATCAGCGTGGCCACCGCGGCAATGGCTACCGGCTTGCCGGTCTTCTGCGTCGCGATCACCGCCTGGGTGGGCGCATCGAACGCCACTGCGCTCGACACCGACACCATGCTCATGGCGAGAACGGCAAGCAGGGACTTCATCGGCATTGGCTCCATTTCGGGCAGGCACCTGACCATCATAGCACTGACTTGCAACGACAAAACAGACCTATCCAGAGACGGTTGACAGCCGGCAACAAATGTAACAATAAATGTTACATGAAACGTTCCAGCCGTCTTTCCCTCGCCCTGCACGCTCTGGTGCACCTGCATCTGCAACCTGAAGCCGCCATGACTTCGGCCACCCTGGCGCAATGCCTGATGACCAATCCCGTCGTTGTGCGCCGGATCCTGGGTGAGCTGCGCGACGCCGGCATCGTTGGCGCCACCAAGGGCCATGATGGCGGTTGGCGCCTGTTGCAGCCAGCCGACCAGATCAGCCTGCACGCCATCTATGCGGCCATGGGCGAAAGCCTACTTCTGCGCACCAGCAGCGATCCGGGTGACCAGCATTGCGGTATCGTCCGCGCTGTCGACACGGTGATGGTCGAATTTCTGGCCGATGCCGAGGCGCTGCTGGCAGCCCGGTTGGCCCGGGTTTCCCTCGCCGACATTGCGCGCCAGGCCACCCCCCACCCTCTCAATCGCCAGCATGGAGATTCCCAGCATGGATGATGTCGTTATTGTCGGCGGCAGCTTTGCCGGTCTTGCCGCGGCCCTGCAACTGGGGCGCGCCCGCCGTCGGGTCACGGTGCTCGACACCGGTCTGCCGCGTAACCGTTTCGCCGGCCATTCCCATGGCCTGCTCGGGCACGACCACAGGCCGCCCCTCGAGATTCTTGGCCTGGCCCGCCAGCAACTGGCGCGTTATCCCACCGTCAAACTGGTCGACGCCCGGGCCGAGAGTGCCAGCGGCGCACTCGACAGCTTTGTCGTTTCGGCCAGCGGCGGCCTGAGCCTGCCGGCCCGCCGCCTGCTGCTCAGCTATGGCGTCACCGATCTCATGCCGGCCATTCCCGGCTTTGCGGAATGCTGGGGCACATCCATCGTGCCTTGTCCCTATTGCGATGGCTTTGAAGTGGCGGACCAGCATTGGGGCCTGATCTACTCCGGTCCCCATGCGCTGCACATGGTGATGCTCTATGGCGATTGGACCAGCAAGCTGACGCTGTTCGCCGATGGCCACCAGATCGATGCGCAGGCCCGCGCCGAACTGGCGCGCCGCAACGTCAAGCTGGTCGAGGGCAGGATCAGCGTCATACAGCACCAGCAGGGCAGAATCGCGACGGTGGGTCTTGATACCGGCGCCGAAGTCCCGGTCGACGTGCTCTTTGCCCACCCGCGCAACCGCCCATCGGTCGACCTGCACAGTCAGCTCGGACTCGCCCTCGAGGAGGGACCCTTCGGCCCCACGCTGGCGGTCGACGAGCGCCGCCAGACCAGCCTGGCAGGCGTCTATGCCGCCGGCGATCTGGCCAATCCCATGGCCAGTGTCACCCTGGCATCGGGGCACGGCGCCATGGCCGGTATTTTTGCCCAGCAATCCATGCTCGTCTGATCACCGCCAGCTCTCAGGCTCTTGCCAGCACTTTGGAATGGTTCTAAACATTGTTTAGAACCATTCTAATAAGTTGCCCGTCATGTTCAGTTTTATGCCTGACAATCGCCGTG
>CAXBKI010000465.1:0-2995 GCA_963975955.1 uncultured Devosia sp. | reverse complement strand
CGAGGTCATCTTGGCCGACGAGCCGACGGGGGCACTGGATTCGCGCAGCGGCAAGGAATTGCTGGCGCTGCTGGCCGAACTGCATGGCGAAGGGCACACAATCATCATCGTCACCCATGATCCGGCTGTGGCGGCGCTGACCGAGCGTGTGATCGAGATTTCCGATGGCGTTGTCGTCTCGGATACGCGCACCGGAACCCAGACCCGGGCCGAGCGCAGCGCCAGACCGATCCGCAAGGTGGCGCGCTGGCGCGAGGGGATCGATCGCGGGCTCGAAGCGCTGCGCATGGCGTTGCGCGCGATGGTGGCGCACAAGATGCGCACCTTTCTGACCATGCTGGGCATCATCATCGGCATTGCCTCGGTGGTGAGCGTGGTGGCGCTGGGGCAGGGCAGCCAGCAGACGGTGCTCAACAACATTGCCTCGATCGGCACCAATACGATCAACATCAATCCGGGGACCGGGTTCGGCGACCGGCGCTCGAACCGTATCCAGACGCTCAAGCCCAGCGATGCCGAAGCGCTGGCGCAGGAGCCGTTTGCCGACAGCGTGACGCCGCAGGTTTCGAGCAGTGCCACGGTGCTGTTCCGCAACACCTCCTCGAATGCCACGGTGACGGGGGTGGGCGAACAGTATTTCCAGGTCAATGGCCGCAAATTCGACGAGGGTGTCGGGTTCAACCGGACCAGCATCAGCCGGCGCACCCAGGAAGCGGTGATCGACGGCAATGCCCGGGATGCGATCTTTGTGAATGGCGAGGACCCGATCGGGCAGGTGATCATGCTGGGCAAGGTGCCGGTGCGGGTGATCGGGGTGGTCGAGACGGTGTCCGGTTTCGGGCCGGGCGGCAATGCATCCAATGTCTATGTGCCCTATACCACCGCGCTGGACCGGATCCTGGGGCAGAACTATCTCAGCTCGATCGCGGTGCGGGTCAGCGATGAGGCGGACATGGCGCAGGCCGAGGCCGGGATCACCGAACTGCTGACCCGGCTGCATGGCGGTACGACCGATTTCTTCCTGATGAACACCGATACGATCCGCCAGACCATCCAATCGACGTCGGCAACGCTGACGCTGCTGATCTCGACCATTGCGGTGATCTCGCTGGTGGTGGGCGGGATCGGGGTGATGAACATCATGCTGGTGAGCGTGTCGGAACGGACCAAGGAGATCGGCATCCGCATGGCCGTGGGGGCGCGGCGGGGCGATATCCTGCGGCAGTTCCTGATCGAGGCGGTGCTTGTATGCTTCGTGGGTGGCGCGGCAGGCGTGGGGCTGAGCTTTGTCCTGGGCAGCCTGCTGACGGCGGCCATGCCGGGCGCCACGGTGGCCTATTCGGTCGAATCAATGGTGCTGGCGATTGCCTCGGCCAGTCTGATCGGCGTGATCTTCGGCTTCATGCCGGCGCGCTCGGCGGCCCGCATGGACCCGGTCGAGGCGCTGGCCCGCGAATAGGCTGTGTCCATCCTGCCATGGCCGGATCACTTTTGCCCCCGCGGGGCAGTGTGCGCTTGTGCCATGGCGGATGCTCACGGTAAACCTAACGCCAACCGTCGCATCAGACGGGTCGCCCGGGCTGCTTGATTAACACAATATTGAAGCCAAACATGGCAATCTAGGCTTCTGCCGGTTTGGTTGAAGCGTAAATGGCGGGATTGGTTCACTGCATAGAGCGCGGCGAGTATTGAGTTTTTGCGCCTTGTGCGTGGCGGCCGCCGGCTTTGGCATGGCCGCCACCCCTGTTGCCGCATTCGAAATTTTTGGCATCCGGCTGTTCGAAGACCCCAATGCGGTCGACGCAGACGCGGTGATCGCCGATCCGCAACCCTATCAGGTGACCGTGACGGTCAATGGCGAAGACGCCATCACCACCGTGGTGCGCAATGCCTCGGCGCTGCTGGCCGATGAGAACAAGCCGGCATCGGGCGCGGCGGGCCTGCTGGCCAAGGCGCGTGGCGACTATCGCCGGATTGTCGCGGCGCTGTACGGCGAAGGCTATTATGGCGGCGTGGTGAGCATATTGGTGGGCGGACAGGAGGCGGCCAAGCTGGCGCCCGACGTCGACCTGCCCGATCCGGTCGGTGTGGCGATCAATGTGCAGCCCGGCCCGCTGTTCCGATTCAATAGCGTCAGCATCCTCAATACGGCGCCGCTGACCAGCGACCCCGACGATTTCGTCGCGCCCCCGGCATCACGCGGATTTGCCCGAGGCGAGATTGCCCGTTCGGGCACCATCGTGCGGGCCGAGGCGCTGGCCCTCGAGGCCTGGCGCCAGCAGGGCTTTGCCAAGGCGGTGATTGCCAGCCGCGACGTGGTGGCGGACCATGCCAGCTCGACCGTGGACGTGACCATCACGGTCAATCCAGGCCGGGAGGCGGCATTCGGGGCGGTGACGGTAAGCGGCACCGAGCGGATGGATCCCGACTTCGTGCGGCGCCAGACCGGGCTTGCGGTGGGCGAGGAGTTCGACCCCGACAGCGTGACGCGGGCACAAAAGCGGCTGGACCGGCTCGAAGTGTTCCGGGCGGCGCGACTGGAAGCAGCGGAGTCGATCGGGGTGGACGGCCTGCTGCCCTATAACCTGATCGTCCAGGAACTGCCGGGCGCGCGCTTTGGCGTGGGTGCCAATTATTCGTCAATCGATGGCCTGGGGGTGGAGGCCTTTCATCTGTGGCGCAATCTGTTCGGCCAGGCCGAACGGCTGCGGCTGGATGCGCGGGTGGCCAGCATTGCCTATCCGATCGACACCGCCCAGTTCGACTATTTCTTTGGTGGCACCTTCACCAAGCCAGGGGTGTTCACGCCCGACACCGACCTGGTGGCGGCCATTTCGGCCGAGCGCACGGTTTATCCCAGCTATACCGAGACGTCGGCGCTGGGCAAGCTGGGCCTGACGCACATGTATTCCGACGAGATCACCTTCGAGGGCGGGGCGTCGCTGGGGCGCAGCCGGTTCGACGACAAGTTCGGCAGGCGCGACTTCACCACGGC
>CAXBKI010000464.1:0-3003 GCA_963975955.1 uncultured Devosia sp. | reverse complement strand
CGGGCCGCTTCCACCGCGGCGTTCAGCGCCAGCAGGTTGGTCTGGAAGGCGATGTCGTCGATCATGCCGATGATGTTGGAGATCTTCTGCGATGAGTTGGAGATGCGCTCCATGGCCTGATTGGCCTCGCCCATCACCACGCCGGTGCTGGTGGCCGCGTCAGAGACGGCAAGCGAATTGGTGCTGGCCGCCTCGCTGCGCTTGGCATTTTCCTGCACCGTGGTGGAGAGCTGCTCCATGGCAGCGCTGGTTTCTTCAATGGCGGCAGCCTGGCGCGTCGTGCGGTCGGCCAGATCATTGGCGCCCGTGAGGATCTCGCCGGTCGCCGTCTTGAGGATGGAGGAGGTTTCGCGCAGCTGGCTCACGATAGTGGAGAATTTCTCCACCGTTTCGTTGAACGCCACTCTCACATCATCCAGTTCGCCCACCAGCGGGGTGTCGATGCGCGCGGTCAGATCGCCCTCGGCGAGCTTTTCCAGCCCCGCGCCGATGATCGCCACGGCTGCCTTGCGGGCGGTTATGTCGGTTGCGTATTTGACGATCTTGTAGGGCCGGCCATCGGAGTCGAGGATGGGGTTGTAGGTGGCCTGCAGCCAGACTTCCTTGCCGCCCTTGCCAAGGCGGAGATATTCGGCGGCCTGATACTCGCCGCGCGCCAGAGCGGCCCAGAATGCGCGGTAGTCGTCACTGGCGGCAAAGTTGGGCTGCGCAAACATGCGGTGGTGCTGGCCCCGGATCTCGTCGAGCCGATATCCCATCGTCGCGCAGAAATTCTCGTTGGCCGTCAGGATGGTGCCGGTCAGGTCGAACTCGATCACCGCCTGCGATTTCGAGATGGCGGCCAGCTGACCGGTGTGATCGGCGTTGACCAGCTTTTGGGCGGTCACGTCAGTGGCGATCTTGATCACCTTATAGGGCTTTCCAGCCGCATCCAGGACCGGGTTGTAGGACGCTTCGAGCCAGACTTCCTTGCCGCCCTTGCCGATACGCTTGTATTCGGCAGCGTTGAACTCGCCGCGCCGCAGCCTGTCCCAGAACTCCCCATATTCAGCTGAACTGACATAGGCCGGCTCGACGAACATGCTGTGATGCTTGCCCTGCACATCGGCAAGCTCGTAGCCCATCGTGGCCAGGAAGTTGGCGTTCGCGGTAATGATCGTGCCATCAAGGTTGAACTCGATCATTGCCTGAGATTTGCACAGGGCTGCCAACGTGGCATGATCTGAAGTCGCAGTCTTGTTCTTCGACTTTGAGGAGAAAATAGACATCACGTCCGGTCATCCTTGAAGTAAACTGCGGATCACGCAGGTTGTATTTCGCTTGTACGGTCAGGTCGGGGTCATGGATCTCCCGAATTACATTTTTATTTTCAGCGACATGGATGTCTGTGCATTTGTTCTTTGGGAACAAAGAAGGCTAGCTGGGACATCTTAGGAGCTGGTCGCCCGCTGCGGCGTCGGCTATGCTAGGTTGGCGCGTGCGTCGAACTGTCCGCGATCAAAGTCCGGTGCTTCACCCGAGCGACCCGCATGGCGCGATCTGCAATTGCGGTGCCGGCCCTTGATCGTGATGCGAAAAGTTCCATGGCGTCCACCTGGTACTGAGCGTGTTGATCATCAAGCTAACCCAAATTCTATAATAAATTCCTAAGCAGAAGGTATTGTTTGAGTCCTTGTTAACCCCCGCCACGCGTCGGGCAGCATAGGATAAATTCTGGCGTTGACGGGGGCTTGACCTCGGCCAGTCTAGTCAGCCGCGATGGCCGCAGGTGACCTGCGCCAGCGCTGCGGCAAACCGCGCCCGGACGGCATGATGGGGTGGCAGCAGCCGCACCAGCGTGAACAGCTTGTTGCTGGCCGATTCCACCACCAGCGTCCCCTCGGCGATATCGAGCTGCTGTTGCGCCAGCAGGCGCGTCTGGGCGGCATTGAATATGCCCAATTCCAGCGTCTGGCCAATGCCGTCGCGATTGGTCGTCGAATAGGTAACCACGCCGGCGGTGTCATAGATGGCGACCGACCAGAAGGCGTCGGGCAGGACGCCGCTGAGATAGCCCGGGCCCCTGGCCAGATCCAGGCTGCACACGCCATAGATCAGTTCGGGATCCAGCCCGAGGGGATTGGGTTCACCTGGCGCAATCTGGGGCAGCACCAGCATGCGGTCGGTGGCGTCGAGCGCCGCAACGCGTGTCCACGCCGTGTCGTCGTCGAGAAGCGGCAGCGTCAGGATGACGATGATGTGGATGACGCCCCCCAGCAGGGCGCCGCCGACCAGCCAGAGCAGAAACCGGGTCACGCGCAATCCCCCCGGATAATGGTGGGCATGGATTCGTCGCTGGAAAAGCCGGAGAACACGGCGGTGTCGTAGAGGTTGAGCACCAGGGTGAACGGCCCGCTGCCAACCAGTTCGAGCCAGTTGCCGGGCATCAGCCTGGTGCCGACGCCGATCTCGATGGAGCCGTCATTGAGCCGCGCCAGGCCGCTGGACCGCATCGCCTGGTCGGTGTCGGGCGCCGCAATGTTGCGGCCCTCGGCATCGAGCGCCACCAGCGTCCATGCCGTCGCCAGCGGGGTCATCCCCTTGAGGCGATAGCTGCAGGCCCGCGTCAGCGGCTGATCATCGCCATCCACGCTGGCAGTAAAGCGCAAACCCTCGGCTTGCCCCAGCTGCAGCCTGGCCTCCCGTGCCAGCAGGCTGCGCGTATAGGGATTGGGTGCGGCCGCGCCGACATCGGGCCAGGCGACCCAGGGCCCGACCTGCACCGCGCCGAACAGCCTGCCATCGGTCAGCGCATAATAGCTCAGCCCGAAGCCGACGCTCAGCGCCACCGCGATCATCATCAGCAGATAGAGGACAAAGCGCACGGTCTAGCGGCTCGGGTTGGAAATCGACATGGGCGACAAGGACCTGCGCACGAGGGGCTGGTTTAGCCTATAGCAAGGGGTGGTGACGGGCGGAAGGGCGGATCAGCGGCGTGCGCCTGTTGGTGGTGGGCCCGCGTCG
>CAXBKI010000463.1:0-3009 GCA_963975955.1 uncultured Devosia sp. | reverse complement strand
CAGCTCGTTATTGGTGCCGTAGGTAATGTCGGCGGCGTAGGCCTGCTTGCGCTCCATGTCGTTCATGCCGTGCACGATGATGCCGGTGGTCAGGCCCAGGAAATTGTAGACCTGGCCCATCCAGCTGGCGTCGCGCTTGACCAGATAGTCATTGACGGTGACCAGGTGGGTGCCCTTGCCGGTCAGGGCATTGAGGTACATGGGCAGTGTCGCCACCAGCGTCTTGCCTTCACCGGTGCGCATCTCGGCAATGCCGCGTTCGTTCATCACCATGCCGCCGATCAGCTGCACGTCGAAGTGGCGCATGCCCAGCACGCGCTTGGAGGCCTCGCGCACTGTGGCGAAGGCAGGCACGATCAAATCATCGAGATCGGCGCCCTGGGCGAGCTGCTCGCGGAACTGGACGGTTCGGGCCTGCAGGGCCGCGTCACTGAGCTGTTCGAGCTCGGTTTCAAGCGCATTGATTGCGGCAACCTTGCCCTGGTAACGCTTGACGTGCCGGTCGGATGTGGAGCCGAAAATCCGCCGGGCGAGCGCAGCAAGTGCCATATGTCAGGTCCTTCGATTACTCACCGTGGCGCGGTTGGGGGGGGGGATAAGCCCGCCAGGCCATCGTCAGCGCGATGAGAAAGCCTTTCCGGCTTTGAATTTATGTATCCCCGCCGGGCGGCGGAAAAGCGCGTGAGATGTAAGAGCGGGCCCTTGTCTTGTCAACGTCAGCGAAATCGGCGACACCTGCCGTGGCATGCCGGAATCCGGGCAGAAACGGGGCGTGCTGCCCTTTGGTTGCCGCGGTAAAGGCCCTGGCGCATTTTCGCCCCCTTGTCGTGTCAGCCAGACAGCCAAGAATTCTGTGGCCCAGGACTGCCAGCCACCAACATGCCGGAACGCCCAGGGCAAGGCCGGCCAAGGAGATTTAGTCGATGAAGTTTTCCCCCCTGCGCCTGGTTCGTACCGCCGGCGTGCTCGCCAGCTTGATGGCCGCAACGACGCTGACGCCTGCTTTCGCGCAGGATGCCGCACCCGCTGCGCAGGAAGCCGCGCCGGCCGCCGTGCAGCCTGAAACCGTGGTCGCCACCGTTGCCGGCTCGCCCATCACCGAAGCCGATCTGAGCTTTGCCGCCGAAGATCTGGCCCAGGAACTGCAGCAGATGCCCCCAGAGCAGCGCAAGGCGTTCCTGCTGCGCGTGCTGATCGACATGAAGGTGATGGCCAAGGCCGGCGCCGATGCGGGCATGGCCGATACCCCGCTGTTCAAGCAGCGCCTGCAATATCTTGAAGATCGCAGCCTGCGCCGCGCCTATTTTGCCGAGAAGATCGCCACCGGGGTGACCGAGGAGGCGCTGCGGGCGCAGTACGACAAGCTGGTGGCCGACTTCAAGCCGACCGAGGAAATCCGCGCCAGCCACATTCTGGTACCCACCGAGGAAGAGGCCAAGGCGATCAAGGCCCAGCTCGATGGCGGCGCCGACTTTGCCACCCTGGCCAAGGAAAAGTCGATCGATCCGGGTGCGGCCAATGGCGGTGATCTGGGTTTCTTCAGCAAGGGCATGATGGTGGCGCCGTTCGAGGAAGCGGCCTATGGGCTGACCGAGATCGGCCAGGTTTCCGAGCCGGTGCAGAGCCAGTTCGGCTGGCATGTCATCCGCCTGGAAGAAAAGCGCGAATCCTCGCCGCCGGCGTTCGAGAAGGTTGCTCCCCAGCTGCAGCAGCAATTGCTGATGACCACGTTTGACGACACTGTGGCCAAGCTGATGGAAGGGGTGGCCATCGACATTCCCGATGCAACGCTGGCCGCAGCGGTTGCCGCGCAGTCCGAGACGGGCGCTCCGGCGCAGTAACCAGCCCCTGGGGCCGGGGGCGACCATCCCCCCGGCCACTCTGGCGTGCCTGCTCTCATGGTGTCGCCTTCAGCCCGTCTTGCGAATGCCGTATGTTTGGGGCAAACGGGGGGTCTGTTTGCTCGCAAGAAGGTTCGCCCCCCGATGGCCCATCCGGTTTCGCCGCTCGCCCCCAAATCCTATCCGGACCTGCCGGCAATTGCCGGCGTGCGCTTTGCCACCGCCGCGGCGGGGATCAAATACCAGAACCGCACCGATGTGCTGCTGATGGCCTTCGACGCGGGCACGACGGCGGCGGGCGTCCTGACCAAGTCCAAATGTTCCTCGGCTGCGGTGGATTGGTGCCGGGCCAATCTGCCAGGGGGGCTGGCGCGCGGTCTGGTGGTCAATTCGGGCAATGCCAATGCCTTTACCGGCGCCAAGGGGCAGGCCAGCGTGCAGCTGACCGCCGATTTTGCCGCCAAGGCGCTCGGCTGCACCCCGGCGGAGATCTTTCTTGCCTCCACCGGGGTGATCGGAGAGCCGCTCGACGCCAGCAAGTTTGCCGGCGTGCTCGACACCATGGCCAGCCGGCTGGGCGACACGCCCTGGATGGACCCGGCCAGGGCGATCATGACCACCGATACCTTTGCCAAGCTCAACGGCGCCACGCTGGAGATCGATGGGGTCGAAGTCAGGATCAACGGCATCGCCAAGGGCAGTGGCATGATCGCGCCGGACATGGCCACCATGCTCAGCTTCGTGGTGACCGACATGCCGATTGCCGCCCCGGTGCTGCAGGCGCTGCTGAGCCGCCATGTGGCGACCAGTTTCAACGCCATCACCGTCGACAGCGATACCTCCACCTCCGATACGCTGCTGGCCTTTGCCACCGGCAAGGCCGCGGTCGAGCCGATCGAGAGCCTCGAGGATCCGCGCGCCGAGATTTTTGGCCAGGCGCTGGCCGATGTGCTGTTTGACCTGGCCATCCAGGTGGTGCGCGACGGCGAAGGCGCCACCAAGCAGGTCTCGATCCATGTCGAGGGTGCGGTGTCCGATGCCAGCGCGTTCCGGATTGCCAAGTCGATTGCGGATTCGCCGCTGGTCAAGACGGCCATTGCCGGGGAAGACGCCAATTGGGGCCGGGTGGTGATGGCCGTGGGCAAGGCCGGTGAGCCGGCCGATCGTG
>CAXBKI010000462.1:0-3017 GCA_963975955.1 uncultured Devosia sp. | reverse complement strand
TCGACGCCCAGGTCACCGCGGGCCACCATGATGGCGTCGCACAGCTTGATGATTTCCTCGAGCCGCTCGATGGCCTGGGGCTTTTCGATCTTGGCCATGACGCCGGCGCGGCCCTGGACGATCTTGCGCACGTCGATGATGTCTTCGGGGCGCTGCACGAAGCTGAGGGCGATCCAGTCGGCATCAGCGGCCAGGCCGGCGAGCAGGTCGGCATGGTCCTTTTCCGTCAGGGCGCCGGTGGGCAGCAGCGTATCGGGCAGCGAGACCCCCTTCTTGTCGCTGAGCTTGCCGCCATAGATCACCTCGGTCTCGATGGCGCCATTGCCCACCTTGGTGGCCTTGAGCGACAGCTTGCCGTCGTCGAGCAGCAGGCGATCACCCACCGAGACGCTTTCGATGATCTCGGGATGGGGCAGGTAGACGCGTTCGGCATTGCCGTTGTCGTCATTGTGGCTGTCCAGGGTGAACTTCTGGCCGGCGACCAGTTCGACCGAGCCGCCGGCAAACTTCCAGACGCGCAGCTTGGGGCCCTGCAGGTCGACCAGAATGCCCAGGGGATGGTTGAGGCGCTTTTCGACATTGCGAATGCGTTCCACCGTGGTGCGGAGCACCTCATGGCTGGCATGGCTCATATTGATGCGGAACACGTCCGCGCCGGCCTTTGCCAGTTCCTCGATCATCTTTTCCTCGTGGCTGGCAGGCCCAAGGGTGGCGACAATCTTCGCGCGTCTCATGCGTCTCATTTCGTGTCCGTTTCTTGCGTCGTTATGTCGTCCTGCGGTGCGTCCACACTTGCCGGATCAACAAGGAAAGTTGGGTCTTCGAGGTCTTCGCCTTCGCCGGGGCCGACCACAGCCGGCCCGGCGGCGCTATCGGTCAGCTGCATCGTCCAGTCGGTGCGGTTTTGGGTATCGATTTCCAGAAATCCGGTGCGCTCATAACCGCGGGCAAGGCAATCCTCAACCCCGAAAATTGTGAAGGTTTCGTCACGCGTGCACATGAACACAGCACCGTCCCAAGCCCCGCCGGCCACATCATCTGCTGCGAAGATGTAATAAAAACGACGCTGCAGATCGCCCTGATAGAGCACGCGGCAATCGCCCGGCGGCGTCTGCCACCAGCCTTCGCTCATCCAGCCCCGCTCGGCCCGGTAGCCCAGGGCGACTGAAACAAGGTTGGCCGTCTCGTTACAGATGCGCAGATCTGCCCTTGCCGGCGTTGCCAGGAACGCCAAACCAGCAAGCGTTGCGCAGATCAGAGTCGTGCCGAGTCGAATGGTTTGCAAAAGCGAGCCGGAAATCATCGGGAAAACGTGCTTTCTTTGAGCCCATGGGAGTGCATTGGTCAATGGCTAATGCCGGATTTGGCAGAAATGGAGGCATGTGACGGCGTGGTGATGTGGATTGGGTCACAAAGGGGTTGAACCAGAGGTGAGTCTGGGGTTCAAGCATCGCCTGAGACAATGAGGAAGACCCATGGCTGAAGAAAGCGTTGCCCAGGACCAGCTCCGGGCGTTCATCGAACGCATCGAGCGGATGGAAGAAGAAAAGGCCGCTATCGCTGCCGACATCAAGGAAATCTATGCCGAGGTCAAGGGCAATGGCTTCGACACCAAGATCCTGCGCAAGATCGTCACGATCCGCAAGCAGGATGCCAATGAGCGCATGGAGCAGGAAGCCCTGCTGGAGCTCTATATGAGCGCGCTGGGAATGGTCGAGGCGCCTTCGGACGACTAAGCCGCCCGTCTCCGCCGATAATGGGATCCGCGCGATTGCCGCAAGGGCAGTCGGGCGGATTTTCTTTGCCCGGGCGGGCCGGACCGGCGATCAGGCCAGGATGTCGATGGCCGATCTGGTCATGCGGTCGGCGGCGCGCACGACTGTGGCGGAGGCCTTGAAGTCCACCTCGGCCATCATGACCTCGACCATTTCGGTGGGCAGATCGACATCGGCCAGGCCGGTGCCGAAGCGGGCGACGCGGCTGGCGCTGGCATCGAGACGGTCGGCGGCGCGGTGCATGCCGGCTGCACCAATGCCTAGGGCGGAAATGCTCATCACAAACCTCTGCTGGTCTTGTCCAGCAAGCCTGAAACAGTTTGAGAAGCCGTTAGCGTAACGCCTCAAATACCGCGCAACAGTCCATCTGCCCGCGTCAGGGCTGCGGGCTCAACGATGCGGCGGTCAGCTTGACGGCACGCCAATGGGTATTGGCGGTGCGCCCGCCCGGATTGACGGCATCGGGAAAGTCGAGCGCGATATCGATCATGCCATCGGCAGCAATGGCCTGAGGCGGCACAGCCAGCGTGAAGCGCCCGGGCTGCCCGGCCGGCACGTTCAGCGTGCCCAGCTCAATTCCCCCGGCCGATACGATGACACGCTGCCGGGCGGCGTCGGTGATGGTGACGCCGGACAGCTCGAGCATCAGGGTCAGGGCCTGCGGCCGTTCGACGGCAAAGCGCAGGCGCGAGGTCTGCCCGATCGAGTGCATGCCGTCGCCGGCCGGACCATCCCAGCCACATGGGCGCAGTTCGCGGGTGTCCGGACCGCCCGAGCGGAAGTCGATCTCGGTGCCGATTTGATAGGCGCCCGTCACCGGCTGGGCGAGGCAGGTCGTGGTGCGGTCGATGTAATAGGCGCGATAGTCGTCCGGTACCCTGGGGTGCAGGGCCTGCCAGAGAATAGCGAGTTCGAACAGGGCGAGGATCGCGGCCAGCGCATAGGCGCCAAGGGCCAGAGGGTGGCGTTCAGACAAGCGCAACATTGCCTCCCAACCAGGCCAGGGTCACAAACCAGGCGCCGACCAGCAGGCCCAGCAGGCTGACGACGAACAGCCAGCGCCAGCGCGCCAGCAGCGTCATCAGCGTGATGGTGAGCGGCGCCATGGCCGCCATGAAGCGCAGCATGGAGGCCAGACCCGCAGCGAGCGGAATGATGATGCCGAGCAGGGCGAACAGCGCGGCGGGCCATTGCCGTCGCCAGGCCAGAACCCCGGTGAGAACCAGGCCGGCTACCGCCGCC
>CAXBKI010000461.1:0-3033 GCA_963975955.1 uncultured Devosia sp. | reverse complement strand
ATGCGCAGCGAGAATTCAAACGTGGCCAGGAGCGGGATGATGAAATAGGCCGCGCCCAGGGCCACGGTGAACCAGGGCCAGAAGCGGTTGGTCCTCATTTCATCCACCTTTCGGCGCGGCTGGCGACCACCAGGTAGATGATGTTGGCCAGCGAGGTGATGACGACCATGCCCAGCGCCAGGGCGGCGCCGAGGCCGGGGTTCTGCAGGGCGTCGCCGCGGATCTGGTTGTAGAGCAGCACGGTAACGATGTTCAGATTGGACCCGGTGAGTGCCCAGGCGGTGGCGATGGCGCCGAAGGCGTTGGCAAACAGCAGGCTGAGCGTGCCCAGAAAGCTGGGCCACAAAATGGGCAGGCCGACATAGCGCCAGAACTGCCACTGGCTGGCGCCCAGCATCTGGGCGGCTTCGCTCCATTCCTGCTTGAGGCCATCGACGGCCGGCGCGATGGTCAGCATCATCAGCGGGATCTGGAAGTAGAGATAGGTCAGCGTCAGGCCCCAAAAGCTGAGCAGGTTGAAGCCGGAGCGGTACATGTCAAAGCCGAACACCGTCCGCAGGATGATGGTGACCAGGCCCAGCCGGCCCAGCGTGGCGATGAAGGCGAAGGCCAGCGGCACGCCGGCAAAGTTGGAGGCGACGCCGGAAAAGGTCATGACGGCGGAGCGCAGGCCGGCGGGCAAGCGCCCGCGGATGATGGCGAGGGTAATGGCCAGGCCGATCAGCGCGCCCAGAAGGGCCGATGCACCCGAGATCCGGATGGAAATCCAGTAGGCGGCCAGAATCTGGTCGGTGAACAGACCGGTGATGTTGTCGAAGGTGAAATTGCCCGCCCGGTCGGTGAAGGCGCCACCAACCAGCGAGAGGGTGGGCAGGAAGAGGAACATCACCGCAAAGATGACAAAGGGCGCGACGGCCAGACTGTCCCAGGGGATGAGGCGGCGGCGCGGGGGCGGCTTGATATTGCTCATGCAGGACCCCCGGCTTGCCGCGCCAGGCCGCGCCGCCAGCAGATTATCGCGCGCGGCCCAGCACATCCAGCCACGACCGCGTGCTGAGGCAGGCTCGCGATGAGACCCGATGCAGCGGTCGTGACTGGTTTGATCATGGGCCCTGCCTACTGGACGCTGGCGCCAACGGTGGTGTCCCAGCCGCTGGTGATGGTGGCCTTGTTGGCATTCTGCTGCTCGATCGAGGGGAAGACCGCCTTGGCATAATTGTCGGCTGCCGGCAGCCTGGCCATCAGCTCGGCGGGCAGAACACCGGCCTCGGACATGGCGTTGAAGCGGATCGGGTGGCAATAGCCGGCCAGCCAGCCGAGCTGTCCCTCGTCGGAATAGAGGTATTCCATCCAGAGCTTGGCAGCGTTGGGGTGAGGCGCGTGGGCCGAGATGGCCTGGACGTAGACACCGGCAACAACGCCGTCGGACGGCACGACGATGTCGATGGGCGGGTTGCCATTGAGGTTGTCGCGCGCGGCGAGCAGATTGTAGTCCCAGTTGATGGCGATCGGCGTGGTGCCCTGGGCGATGGCAGCGGCCTCGGCGTCGACCGGCACGAAATTGCCCTTGTCGTTGAGGGCCTTGAAGTATTCGAGCCCCGCCTGGGCGGCGGTGGCGGCGTCAGCGCCGGTCGACAGACCCGCGGCATAGACCGACAGGATGGCGTTGTTGGCGGTGCGCGGATCGCCGGCCAGGGCGACGGCATTGGCGAACTCGTCCTTCATCAGGTCAGCCCAGGACATGGGGTTGTCGCCGGTGATGACGTCCTTGTTGATGCCGAAGGCCAGCACGCCGTAATAGTCGCCATACCAGAAGCCGTCGGCATCCTTGGCGTCGTCGGGAATGTCGGCCCAGGTGGCAACCTTGTAGGGCTGGAGCAGGCCCTCTTCCTTGGCCTGGGGCCCAAATGCCAGGCCGACGTCGAGCACGTCGGGCGCCTGCGGCCCGGTATTGCCGATATTGGCGCGAACGGCCTCGAGTTCGTCGGCGGAGCCGGCATCGGGATTCAGTTCGTTGATGGTGATGCCGGGATATTTGGCCTTGAAGCCTTCGATCACTTCGCCATAGCCGCACCAGCTGTGCGGCAGGGCGATGGTGGTGAGCTGGCCCTCGGCCTTGGCGGCCTCGTAGAGCGCCTCAAGGTCGGTGGCGGCAAAGCTGGGGGCAGAAACGGCGAGCACGGCCAGCATCGATACCGATGCGCCCAGTGACTTCTTGATGGACATGTTCAGTCTCCCTGAAAAGTCGTTCGTCAGCGCCCGTTGGCGAGCGCCGCGGCGAACTGGGGAGGGAGTAGAGAGCGGCTGTGACAGTGCAATGACGGAACGGCTGGCTGGCGGCAGCCCGGGCGGGCCGGGGCCGTCAGAGCGCTGCCCGTTCGCCACTGTCCTGGTGTCCCCTCATGCCCCGTATCCCCGCGTTGGCCTCGCCAGAGTGCGCCGTTGCGCGGGTTTCGTCCAGATGGCCAGCATGTCGGACGGCGGCTTTGCAGTGCCCGAGGCCGGGACCGGCCGGCGTGCCGGATCGGGCCGGGATGCCGGCAAAACTATCCGGAACAGTTTAGAATGCTTCCAAGGTATTGACTTATAAATTGATTTTCTAACATGACTTTGTTAGTCCGCTTTCAAGAGCAACCTTGGAGGATCAACCATGATGACAATTGGCACCCGCACGCTGCGCGCCCTTGCCTTGTCTCTCACCCTGTCCGTGGCGCCCATCGCCGCCCATGCGGCAGCGCCGGCCGAGGCAGATGTGCTCGCCCATTACGCCGATATGGCGCTGGCCGGCTATGAAGATGCACTGAGCACGGCCAAGGCGCTCGATGCCGCCATTGATGCGCTGATCGCGACGCCGAGCGAGGCCACGCTGAATGCGGCCCGCGATGCCTGGAAAGCGGCGCGCATCCCCTATCAGCAGACCGAGGCGTACCGCTTCGGCAACCCCATCGTGGATGAATGGGAGGGGCGGGTGAATGCCTGGCCGCTCGATGAGGGGCTGATCGATTATGTCGATGCCAGCTATGGCAGCGAGAG
>CAXBKI010000460.1:0-3039 GCA_963975955.1 uncultured Devosia sp. | reverse complement strand
CCGTTTTTCCTGCCCGCCATGAAGGCCCAGCGCAACGGTCTCAGCCGCTGGTTCGGTTCTGTTACTCGGGCCGAATCCAAAGCCATGCTCGACCGGTTGCGCCAGGATGGTGCGCTCTCCATGCGCGACATCAATGATGAGGAACTGGTCGACAGGAACCATCCCTGGGCCAGCCGCAAACCGTCCAAACGCGTTCTTGAAGCCCTGTTCTACCAAGGGCATGTTACCGTCTCAGCGCGCCAGGGCATGCTCAAGAGCTACGATCTGATGGCCCGACACTTTGCCTGGACCAATCCACCACGGCCGGCCACCGCCCGTCAGATCACCGCCTATCGCCTTGATCGGGCGTTGCGCAGTCAGGGCGTGGTCAGCCTTGATTCCATTTGTCACCTCGATGCACCTGCCAAGGTCGATGTGTTGGCGCTGATCGAGAGCCGTGTTCGCGCCAGAAAGCTGGTGCCACTGACCATCGGTGACAATGACAAGCAGATGCACTGGGCCGAGCCGGCGACGCTCGACGCCTCCGCCGGCGAACCGCCCGATCTGGTCCATATCCTGTCGCCCTTTGATCCCCTCATCATCCAGCGCAAGCGGCTCAAGCTGTTCTTTGATTATGATCATTTGTTCGAGGCCTATCTGCCGGCGCAGAAGCGGAAACTGGGCTATTTCGCCCTGCCGGTGCTGATGGGTGACAAAATCGTCGCCGCCCTGGACCTTAAGACCGACCGTGCCGGCAAGAAGCTGCTTATCCAGCAGGAAACCTGGCTGGCCGATGTGGGGCTCGAGGGCAGGGCGGCGGTGGATGCGGCGCTGGGGCGGTTCGAGCGGTTTCAACTGGGGGATTGAGCACTGAACACGTCATGCTGGTTTGGCATCGGGCTAGCGGCAGGTTCAAATGTGCGGGTTATCTTGAGGTCCCCGTTCTGCACGCCTATTGACCCACCGAACCAATCCACCCGCCCCCGACCTTCCCAACCCATCCCCTGCGCGCTAAAACCCTCGCCGCGAAGGGGAACGACAAATGGCCACTTACACAGACATGGCGCGCCGGGTGTACAACCACACCTGGAAGCTCGACCCCATCGTGCGCAGCCTGCTCGATACCGATTTCTACAAGATCCTGATGCTGCAGATGATCTGGGGGCTCTATCCCAAGGTCAACGCTACCTTCAGTCTGATCAACCGCACCAGATCGGTCCGGCTGGCCGATGAAATCGACATTGACGAACTTCGTGCCCAGCTCGATCACGTGCGTGAACTGCGCTTCAGCAAGAAGGAAATGATCTGGCTGGCCGGCAACAGCTTTTATGGCAGCAAACAGATCTTCAAGCCCGATTTCCTTAAATGGCTGGAGGATTTCCGGCTGCCTGAATATTCGCTTGAACGCCGCGACGGCCAGTTCGTGCTCGAATTCCCGGGCCTTTGGGTCGAAACCTCGATGTGGGAAATTCCGGCGCTCGCCATCATCAATGAGCTGCGCAGCCGCGCCGCGCTCAAGCATTATGGCCCGTTCACGCTCGACGTGCTCTATGCCCGCGCCAAGGCCAAGATGTGGGAAAAGGTCGAGCGGCTGCAAAAGCTCCCTGATCTGCGGATTTCCGATTTCGGCACGCGCCGCCGCCACTCTTTTCTCTGGCAGCGCTGGTGCGTGGATGCGCTCAAGGAGGGTATTGGCGATAATTTCACCGGCACGTCCAACGTCAAGCTGGCCATGGACACCGATCTGGAGGCTCTGGGCACCAATGCGCACGAGCTGCCCATGGTGCTGGCGGCGCTCGCCACGACCGATGAGGCCCTGCTGGCCTCACCCTACAAGGTGCTGCAGGACTGGGAGAGCTACTACGGCGGTAATCTCAAGATCGTGCTGCCCGATGCCTTTGGCACCGATTCGTTCCTCGAACATGCACCCGACTGGGTCGCCGACTGGACCGGCTTCCGTCCCGACAGCGCCCCGGCCATCGAAGGTGGCGAACGCATCATCAAGTGGTGGAAAAGCCGCGGTCGTGATCCGCGCGAAAAGCTGCTGATCTTCTCCGACGGCCTGGACGTCGACATGATCGAGGAAGCCTACCTGCATTTTGACGGCAAGGTGCGCATGGCCTTTGGCTGGGGCACCAACCTGACCAATGACTTCGCTGGTTGTGAACCAGATGGCCCAAATCCCGGCCTCGAGCCGATTTCCATCGTCGCCAAGGTCAGCCAGGCCAACGGGCGACCTGCCGTAAAGCTCTCCGACAATCCGGCCAAGGCCACGGGAAGTCCGGCGGAGATCCAGCGCTACCTGCGGCTCTTTGGTGATGCCGGCCGGGTTGAACACGCTGTCAAGGTGTGATCTAGGCGCCTTCCACCATCAAAGTACGGCTCTGTGCAGAACTTCACGCAGCGCCGTGCGTTAAGAGCTCGGGAACAACCAGACGCTAGATTGGCGCTGGGGGCTCCCTAGGGGCCTATATGACTTTAGAACTCATCGATATTGCCGTGCGGGACAAGCAGTCCCATCCGCGGCTTGCCGGTCGCGTCACCGGACACGTGCATGCTGTGCTCAGCGAAACCCTGGATGGCCGCGAACACACCCATGAATTATCCATTTCTGTCTGGACCGATGCCGACCAGGACACCGCCCCGGCGGACATCGACATGGCGCTCATGCTCAAGGCTGCCAAGATAGTGGCCCGCATCAAGGCCAATATGGATCTGGCAGACCGCCGCTAGAACAGCTGGCCTTGGACCGGGGCGCTAGTGCGCCTCGTCCCAGTCGCCTGCCGCATGCGCGTCGACCTGGATCGGCACGGTGAGCCGTACCGCCGGCTCGGCAGCGCCTTCCATCACCCGTCGAATTACCGGAATGGCGTCGCCCTCGGTGCCCAGCGGCACCTCGAAAATCAACTCGTCATGCACCTGCAGCAGCATGTCGGCCTGGATGCCGGCTGTCTTCAGCTCGGGCTCCATGCGGATCATGGCGCGGCGAATGATATCGGCGGCCGAGCCCTGGATCGGCGCATTGATTGAGGCGCGTTCGACAAAGGCGCGCTCGCTCGG